>DASVDR010000037.1 GCA_036381015.1 Gammaproteobacteria bacterium | reverse complement strand
GTCCGCCGCCGCCGTGCGGAATGCAGAACGTCTTGTGCAGATTCAAGTGCGAGGCGTCGCCGCCGATCTCGGCGAGCTTCGCGAGCCCGACCATGGCGTTCAGGTTCGCGCCGTCGATGAAGACCTGGCCGCCCGCCTCGTGCACGATGGCGCAGAGCTCGCGCACGGCGCTCTCGAACACGCCGTGCGTCGACGGATACGTCAGCATGAACGCGGCGAGTCGCGACGCGTGCTGCGCCGCCTTCGCGCGCAGATCCGCGGCGTCGACGTTGCCGTCCGAATCGCAGGCGACGACGACGACTTTGAGGCCCGCGAGCTGCGCGCTCGCCGGGTTCGTGCCGTGCGCGGAGCTCGGGATCAGGCAGACGTCGCGCTGCCCCTCGCCGCGGCTCGCGTGATAGGCGCGAATGGCGAGGAGCGCGGCGTACTCGCCTTGCGATCCGGCGTTCGGCTGCAGCGACACGGCCGCGTAGCCCGTGCACGCGCAGAGCATGCGCTCGAGCTCGCCGATGAGGCGGCGGTAGCCTTCGGTCTGCTCCGGCGGCGCGAACGGGTGGATCGCGTTGAAGCCCGGCCAGCTGATCGGCAGCATCTCGGCGGCCGCGTTGAGCTTCATCGTGCACGAGCCGAGCGGGATCATCGTGCGGTCGAGCGCGAGATCCTTGTCGGAGAGGCGGCGTATGTACCGCAGCATCTCGGTCTCGGAGTCGTAGCGATTGAAGACCGGATGCGTGAGATAGGCCGAGCGGCGCGAAAGCGCCGCCGGCAGCAGCCCCGGCGCGCGCGGCTCGACGTCCGCGAAGACCGGAACGCGGGGCGGCGTGCCGTCGTTCGAAGCGCCGCCGGCCGCGGCGAAGATTTGCCACAAGGTCTCGACGTCGGCGGGCGACGCGGTCTCGTCGAGCGAAACTCCGACGCGATCCGCGTCGATCGCGCGCAGGTTCATGCGCCGCTCGCGCGCCGCCGCGTGCACGCGCTCGGCGCGGCCGCTCACGGCCACCGTCAGCGTATCGAAGGCCGTCGCGTTGTCGACGGCGAACCCCATCTCTCGGAGGCCGGCGGCGAGCGCCGCCGTGAGCCGGTGCACGCGCGCGGCGATCCTCCGCAATCCACGGGGCCCGTGATAGCAGGCGTAGAAGGCCGCGATCACCGCGAGCAGCACCTGCGCGGTGCAGATGTTGCTCGTCGCCTTCTCGCGCCGGATGTGCTGCTCGCGGGTTTGGATCGCGAGCCGGTAGGCGGGCTCGCCGCGCGCGTCGATCGATTGCCCGACGAGACGCCCGGGAAGCTGGCGCGTGAATTCCGCGCGCGTCGACATGTAGGCCGCATGCGGGCCGCCGAAGCCGAGCGGCACGCCGAACCGCTGCGTCGAGCCGACGGCGACGTCGGCGCCGAGCTCGCCGGGCGGCGTGAGCAAGGTCATCGCAAGCAGATCGGCCGCGACGACGGCCAGCGCGCCCCGCTCCCGGACGCGCCGAATCGCGTCCCGGTGATCGTGCACGTCGCCGTTCGCCCCCGGGTACTGAAGGAGCGCGCCGAAGCAGTCGAGGCCGTCGAGGTCGCGCGCGGGATCGCCGATCACGAGCTCGTAGCCGAGCGGCCGAGCGCGCGTCCGCAGCACCTCGATCGTTTGCGGCAGCGCGTCGCGCGCGACGAAGAAACGGGAGCTCTCGCTCTTGCTGACACGCCGGCACAGCGTCATGGCCTCCGCGGCGGCCGTCGCCTCATCGAGCAGCGACGCGTTCGCAACGGGCAGGCCGGTGAGATCGCTGACCATCGTTTGGAACACGAAGAGCGCTTCGAGGCGTCCCTGCGAGATCTCCGGCTGGTAAGGCGTGTAGGCCGTGTACCAGGCGGGGTTCTCGAGCACGTTGCGCTGAATGACGGGCGGCAGGTGGGTGCCGTAGTAGCCGAGGCCGATGAACGACTTGAAGACGCGATTGGCGGCCGCGATCTCGCGAAGCTCGGCGAGCACCTCGGCCTCGCCGACGCCCGCGGGCAGCTCGAGCGGCGCGCGCGCCCTGATGTCGGGCGGCAGCGCCGCCTCGACGAGCGCGTCGAGGCGGTCGAAACCGAGCGTGCCGAGCATCGCGCGGATCTGCGCGTCGCTCGGTCCGATGTGCCGATCGGCGAACGGAGGAGGCGCGAGCGCCTCGAATGTCGGGAGGGACTCCGGACCCCCGGCGCCCTCGGCAAGCTCGAGCGCGGCGCGGGGCTCTTTCGTACCGCCGTCCACGTCGTTCCCTACTGCGGCTGCGGGGCGAGCTTCTCGTAGGCTGCCTCGTCGAGCAGGCCCTCGAGCTCACCGATGCTTTCGGGCTTCACCTTCAAGAACCAGCCCGCGCCCATGGGATCGCGGTTGACGGTCTCCGGAGCATCGGCCAGCGCCTGGTTGACGCCGACGATCTCGCCGGCTACGGGCATCTTGATATCCGCCGCCGCCTTGACGGATTCGATGACCACGGCCTCTTCGCCCTTGTCGAACCGCTGACCCACCTCCGGCAGCTGCACGAACACGATGTCGCCGAGCTGCTCCTGCGCGAAAGGAGTGATGCCGATCGTGACCGTGCCGTCGTCCTCGAGTCGGACCCATTCGTGATCGGCGGTGTACTTCGTCGTGCTCATTGAGGCTCCTGTCGCGTGGGCGTTTACATCGGCGGACGGCTACACGATAGCGCGCCGCGCACGGAAGAAAAGCCGGCGGGCGCGCTCGGATGCGGCAGGCCGCACTGCGGCGCAAAACCCCGCCCGCGCTCTTTTTTTATGCCCGGATGAAATTGACTGCTGTATTTTACCCGGGTATAAACAGGAAGTCGGCAGTTGGAACAGAGTTGATGCCGTGCATGCAGCCTTGGATACCGAGTGTGTTGCCTTTCTCGGGGAGCGCCGCATCGCCGACGGCCCTTTGCGAGAAGTGGTCGCATATATAAAGGAACGGCTCTCCCCGCAGGAGGTAGCCAATCTTCTCGTATTCGACCTTACGGACAGCCGAGTAATCGACCTCGATCTGCGCGGCACTGCAGAAGAGGCGCTCCAGAGACTGGCACCCGCCAAGCGAGAAGAAGCCGAAGCCCAACCCCCAGCGAAAAAACGTGGCCGGCCCAGGCTGGGTGTCGTGGCGCGGGAGGTAACCCTGTTGCCGCGCCACTGGGAATGGCTCGCGAGCCAGCCCGGCGGTGCCTCCGTGGCCCTCCGCAAGCTGGTAGAAGCAGCGCGGCGCGGCAATGATCACAGTAATCAGGTGCGTGCGGCGCGCGAATCCGCTTACCGGTTCATGTCCGCCATGGCGGGCGATCTTCCCGGCTTTGAAGAGGCCACGCGCGCGTTGTTTGCCGGGGACGCGCAACTATTTGTCAAACAAATCGCACGCTGGCCGAAAGATATCCGTGCTCACGCGCGAGAGCTCGCACGACCGGCCTTCAACAATCCGCGCTCTGCGCGATCAAGAGAAGCTTCGAGTTGTAACTTGCGATGATGCCCAAGCACATCGTTCTGTCGAGGAGGGATCGTTTGGTGATACAGCCCAATGTTCGCTGCCTGGCGGCTCTCAAGGTCCTTCGAGCCCTACCCTGGCTCGCGATGGTTGTTGCCTTCGCGGGCACGGCGGCCGGTCAAGACGCCGCAGATTCGGGCGGCCGAGGCGCGGCCAACCGGCAGTCCGAATCGAGCACGAAGCCCAGCTGGGAAGCGTTCGCCGACTGCGCCGCCGGCTATCAGGCGAACATCAAGAGCCGCGAATCGGATCCGAGCCGAACTCCATCAATGCGGAACATGATTCAAGAGCAGGCTGACGACTACCAGCGTGCCGCCGTGCGGGCCTACATGCAGGCACGGAACACCGGGGAAGCCGCCGCGACAAGGGCCGTGAATGCCCGCATCGGGACGGCCGTCGATCGATTCGTCGCTATGGACAAGGCGGGCGAGTTGGACCGCTTCTTGGAGGAGTGCCCGCAGCCCGACGAGGCGGGCCAGGGTTGACCCGAGCTAGCGCCTTCGTGAAACCGGCCGTGCTCGATGCCGGACGCGTCAATGTTCGATACGGGCGCCACCGCCTCGAATGCGGCGTCGCGGCCGCTCTCGAGCACCTTCAGCACGCTCACTCCGGGCGTCCTGCCGGTGCCCACGTGCGGATCCGCCGTGAGCGGATTGGGTCTCCGCAGCGACATGAACGCGTGGCTGCCGTTCGGCGCGACCGCCACGAGATCGGGCGTCGGATCGGCGGACAACTCGCCTTCGAGTCCGATGGGGTTCACGACGGCATCCGTCTTCGTGTCCGCCACCCAGAGGATTCGCGCGGAGTACAATCGGCCCACGCAGCTCCGGGACCGAGGAGGACTCGATGAACGCCAGCCGATTCGCCGCCGCGCTCTCGGCCGCCGCACTCGCCGCGGCCGGGTCGAACGCGCTCGCCCACCATTCCCGCTCGAACTTCGATCTCGACAGTACAATCGAGGTCCGCGGCGTCGTCACGGAATTCAGCTGGCGGAATCCTCATGCGTATGCGGTCGTCGAGAGCACCAATCCGGACGGCACCAAGGAGAAGTGGACGTTCGAGCTCAACTCGACGCCCGTGCTCAAGCGCTTCGGCTGGACCCCGAGCACACTCGAGGTCGGCGACGAGGTCGTCGCGCGCGGCAATCCGGACCGCGACCCGAATCGCCGGTTCATCTACGCGAACACGTTCGAGAAGGACGGGCGCGAGATCGTCGCGTGGGGCGGGCCGCAAGTCAGAGGGCCGAAGCTCGCGAGCCAGGGATCGAAGGATTTCTCGGGCGTGTGGCGAATTCGTTTCGAAGGTGACGTGCTCGGCCGCAACACGCCCGACACCGAGCTCGTGAACACGCTGCCCGTCAATGCCAAGGGCCAGGCCCAGGTCGACGCATTCGACCCCGACGACAACCCCGCGTGGCGGTGCGGGCCGGTTACGATGCCCGAGATCCTAGGCTACCCCTATCCGTTCCAGGTTATCCGCGAGGGCGACGACCGCGTCGTGCTGCGCTACGAGGTCGACAACCTGGAGCGCATCGTGCATCTCGGCATGACGGCGCCGCCGGCGGACGCCGCGCCGACGCCGCTCGGCTACTCGATCGGCCGCTTCGAGAACGGCGTGTTCGTCATCGAGACGGCGAAGTTCTCCGAGGTGAAATGGGGCAACGGACGCGGCGTCGATTCGAGCCCCGAGAAAACGACCGTCGAGCGCTATCGGCTCGGCAACGACGGCAAGACGCTGACGCTCGAGTTCACGATGACCGATCCCGAATATCTGCGCGAGCCGGTGACGATCAAACACACGTACGATCTGCTCGCCGACTACGTGCTGCAGGACTACACGTGCGATCCGGCGACCGCGCGCCGCCATTTGACGGCCGGCCAAGGCGACGAGTAGAGGGACCCATCGAGCCCGGTATGTCACGTTGGAGCAAGTGGTTCCCTGGGGCAGGTCGTTCGACGAGTATTGCCGGATGTTTGCACTCGACGGCGACGATCTCTCTCGGCGAATCCTCGGCTGCGGCGACGGGCCAGCGAGCTTCAACGCCGAAGCGACGCGTCGCGGTGCCACCGTGATCTCTTGTAACCCAGTCTATCGTTGGGATGCCGAGCGGATTCGAGAACGGATCGCGATCACCTACGACGAAGTCCTCGACCCGACACGGCGGAACGCCGACGAGTTCGTGTGGGACTCTATCCGCTCCATCGAAGAGCTCGGGCGCGTTCGCATGGCGGCGATTGAGGGCTTTCTGCACGACTACGGCCAGGGCAAGCGCATTGGTCGCTACATCGAGGCCGAGTTGCCCACGCTTCCTTTCTCCGATGCTGCGTTCGACTTGGCGCTGTGCTCGCACCTTCTCTTCGCGCCTCACGAGCCGTCGCCGATGCGGTAGAACGCGCCTTCAGGCAGCTCGAGGCCGCCCGGCCGCGCGTTCGGGTTGTCGAACGAGACGGCCGGCGGCCCGTCCTCCTCGATCCAGAAGTGGATGTCCCAGACGCGCGGATGCCAGAACAGGACGTCGACATCGGCCGGCGGAGAAGGTTGTTCGAACGGCGTGTCCGGCGTGAGCCGCATGCCGCCGTCGCGAGTGTGCCAGCCGGCCTCGTGGACGAACCACTCGTCGGGCTCGATGCATTCGAGCATCCGGGGCGGCTCGGGCCCGTACGGCGCGAAGAACGCCCAGCCGACCAGCGTGTAGGGCCCGTCGTCGCCGTCGAAGTCGAGCCAATCGTCCGGCGTCGACGCGGGCGACGGCGCATAGAGCAGCAGCGGCGGCAGCGGCGGAGCGGCCTCGAGGTTGTCGAGCGGCACCGCGCCTGCGCCCGCGAGCACGACGTGTCCGTGCGCCAGACGCCAGCCATCGAGCGGACCGCCGGGCTCGACGGCTTCGCTCAGCGATTCGAGCCGCACCGGCGCGGCTTCGAGCACGCGCGCCTGAATCGCTTCGAGCGCTGCTTCGCGCTGCTCGGGCGTGCACGGTGCCCGCGCGGCTTCGCGCGGCACGGCCGGCGCGTGCCGCGAATCGTCGTGGGGCTGCGCGCAGCAGGTCGAGGCGACGACCGCCGCAACGAGTGATGCTTCGAATCGAGCTCGCATATCGTGATCCCTCCGTCGTTCGATCCGTGCGGCTTCACGCCGCGCTCGCGACGCAAACCGAAACTAGGGCGACAGCGAGACGCGCGCTTGGGCGGCAAGGAACGCCGTATCGGGACGAAGGGAACGCCGACCACGCGGGCGCGATCGGCGGTTTCGCTCAAGTCCGGTCTTTGCCGCGGGCCGCCGAGCGGAGCTCGGACGGCGTCGCGCCGAAGCAGCGGCGGAACTCGCGATTGAACGTCGAGAGATCCCCGAAGCCGGCTCGGTACGCGATGGCCGCAATCGTCAGCTCGTCGTGCGCGCCGCTCGTCAGCATCTCGTGCACGCGCGCGAGGCGGAGCCCGAGCTTGTACTTCGACAACGTCGTGCCTTCGCTCTCGAAGAGCTTGTGCACGTACCGCGGCGTGATGCCGTGACGCCGGGCGAGCGCGGCGGGCGAGACGTCGCCGTGCGCGAGGTTTTCGGCGATGTCCTGCTTCAACGCGTGCAGCCGGGCCGCGCGCAGGCCGCGTCCCGCCGCGATCTCGGCGGCGTCCCGCGCCGCGCCCACGGCGAGCGCGCAGAGGTCGTAGATATGCGTGGCGACGGCGGAGCGCAGTCCCGGTGCACGGAACGCCTCCTCGTCGTCGAGCAGGCCGAGATACTGCGTGAGCAGTCGGAGCACGCCCGCGGGCGGTAAAGGCCGCACCAGGAGATCGTCGACACGCGAAACTCTCGCCGTCATCAAGGCCCTCGGCACGGCGATACACGCAAAGCGCGCAGCCCCGGGTAACACGATCGTGCTCTCCTCCGCATTCGTCGTGACCACCGCGCCGCCGGGATTCACCGTAGCCTCTCGGCCGCATTGCGAGACGACGCGGCGGCCGGCGATCTGAATGTGCAGGATGACGTCGTCGTTGCCGTCCGCGAGCAGCTCCGTGGTGCGCCGCGCGATGCCGCCCGCCGACACCGCCATTCGCATCACGTGGCCGGTCTCACGGCCTCCGGCGTCGCCGCCGAGCACGTGCGCCGTCATCTCCATCCGCGGCGGCGTCGCGCTGGACGGGGTCGGTGCGACCAGGCGGCGCGACAGCGGGCGGCCGAACAGGTCGTTCCACGACGACACCGGATCGGCCGGCCGAGCGACCGACGTCGAGAAGCGAAACGACCTCGAGCCCTGTTCCGTCGGCGACATCGGTGCGACTCCTTCCGCAAAAGCCGAGACGCGAATAGGCATTGTAATCGGGCAGCGGCAGGCGGCGGGCCTTGCGGACGCGCTCGCGCCCGAGAAGCCGCACCGGCCCAACCCGGCGGCGCAAAGATCGCTTCGTCGTCGCTAAACTTCAGCGTTGGAATCCGTACACTCTCGATTGCCTGGCGGGCTTGCGGTTCGTTCCGAATGCGATAGCTGTACAGGAAGTACTCCCCGCTTCGTCCAACCTCGACTGAAATGGAAGCCCGTACTTGATTGTTGAGGTCGAAACGCTCGACGATCCGTCTTGCGTTGCTCGCCTCGAAGCCAGGGCGGCCGAGCCCTTCTGGATAGGCGAGGACCATCTGCCCCGCATCCGCGTCGAGGAATAGATAGTTGTCACCCTGTGTTTCGCTGTCTGCCGGCCAGGCCGGAATCGATCTGAACTCGAACCCATAGTCACGCTGCGCCAGGGCGATCCCGCTCATCATGAGGGCGCAGCAAAGGATGCTGATCGATCTGATCATGGTGATTGCTTCGTAACCCACTGCCACCAGCAATGCTCGTTGCCGGTACCCTGGCTCTCGTGGAGAACGAGCGTAGCACCGCGACGGCCAGCACCGCCCGCGACGGCGCCGACCGCCCGCCGGAACGGCGCCTGGGCGAGCGGCACCTCACGGACGACCAGGCCCCCCTGAGCGCGATTTCGTCCATGAAACGTTCGTAGGCGCGCACGGTCCTATCCATGAGGTCGAGCGCCGAGCGGCGGGCTCTGGCTGCTGCAGAGACCCGGGCGCGCGCGCTCTTCGAAGTGCTGCCGAGACTGCAAGTTGCATGCCTCGGAAGCCAAAGAAACAGGAAGCGGACTGGACTATGCGGGCTTTTTTCGCCAAGGTTAAGCACTCCGGGGCGGCGAGATCCGGCCGTCACCCGCGACGGAGGGAGACAGACCGATGTTGATTCGTAAGCCTTCAGATCTTCGTGAGTGCCACGTCACCCCCAAGGACGTCTACATGAACCGCCGAAAGTTCGTTGGCGCGAGCGCGGGCTTGATCGGCGCGACGGCGCTGCCCGGCTCTGCGCGCGCGACGATGAAGCTCGAGAACGTCAAGACGACGGGCGAATACCACCAGCTCCACTCCGACGCGATCACGCCCGAGGAGCTCGTCACTACCTACAACAACTATTACGAGTTCGGCACGGGCAAGGAAGATCCGTCTCGAAACGCGCCGCTCTGGACGCCGGATCCGAATTGGACCATCGCGATCGGCGGCGAGGTCATGAAGCCGAAGACCCTCTCGCTCGACGACGTCATGAGGATCGCGCCGCTCGAGGAGCGCATTTACCGCATGCGCTGCGTAGAGGCCTGGTCCGTCGTCGTGCCGTGGATCGGCTTCTCGCTGAGCCACCTGCTGAAGCAGGTCGAGCCGACGAGCAAGGCCAAGTACGTCGCCTTCGAGACTTACTATGACCGGAAGGAGATGCTGTCGCCGCGTCAGGCAGGCATTCCGTTCCCGTACGTCGAGGGGCTCCGCATGGACGAGGCCATGCACCCGCTCACCTTGCTGACCTTCGGTATGTACGGCGAGAGCCTGCCGAACCAAGACGGCGCCCCCGTGCGGCTCGTCGTGCCGTGGAAGTATGGGTTCAAGAGCATCAAGTCGATCGTCAAGGTCACCTTCACCGAGAAGGAGCCGCCGGCGACGTGGAACCTTTATGCTCCGAGAGAGTATGGCTTCTATTCCAACGTGAATCCGAATCGCGATCATCCGCGCTGGAGCCAGAAGCAGGAGCAGCGTCTCGGCGGCGGGCTCCTCGGTTTCGGCACGCGCATCGACACCGAGATCTTCAACGGTTACGGCGAGCAGGTTGCGGATCTCTATCGCGGCATGGATCTGATCAACAAGTACTACTGAGCGGCCGCGTCGCGCGCGGAATTCCACGAGCGAAGAGCGGCCTAAGCCTGACACATGATCCGAGTCCTGACGAGCAAATGGGCGAAGCCGGTCGTCTTCGTGCTCGGGCTCGTGCCGTTCATGTGGCTCGTCTCGAGGATCATCGTTCGCGACCTCACCGCGAACCCGATCGAGTACATGACCCACTTCACCGGGGACTGGACCATTCGGTTCCTGCTGATCACGCTCTCGGTCACGCCGCTGCGCATGCTGTTCAAGAAGCCTGCGCTCACGCGTTTTCGGCGCATGCTCGGTCTCTATGCCTTCTTCTATAGCTGTCTGCACCTGTCGATCTGGCTGCTGCTCGATCTGCAGCTCGACCTGCCCGCGATGGTCGAGGACGTCATCGAGCGCAAGTACATCACCGTCGGCATGGCCGCGTTTCTTGCGATGGTGCCGCTCGCGATCACGTCGACCGCCGGCTGGGTCCGGCGGCTCGGCTATCGGCGGTGGCAGAAGCTGCACCGGCTCGTGTACTTCAGCGCGGCCGGCGGCGTCATCCATTACTACTGGCTCGTGAAGTCCGATGTCCGCGAGCCGCTCCTGTACGCGGCGATCCTGCTGGCGCTGCTTGCCGTGCGCCTGCCGAACTGGTTGCGCAAGCCTCAGCCGGCCACCAAGCGCGCGCGAGCGCCTGCAACGTCGGCCTGATCTCTTTTCCCCGCGCCCCCCTGCGCGCCTTCTTGTCGCGGTGCGCTGTGACACATGTCTCTCATTTCCTCTCCAAGAATATTCTGTCGCACGGACCGTCGCATCGTTGCCCGCGATCCAATATAATTCTCAGTATAAGAATGCGACCGTTATCGCCAAGGACTGGCGAAGCGGCTTGGCTCAATAGACGATTATCCCCACGGGGCTTGGCAAGAACCCGGTCAATTCGGCCGCCGACAAATATTCTCCTAGCCGTTAGGGGACATGCAGTGCCCCGCAAAGGGGGATCGACGTCATGACTCGCTCGAATGAAGAAACAACCACCTTGAAAGCCACATTGATCGGCATCGGGCTGGCAATACTTCAGCTTGTCCAGATAGCGCTCCTCGTCCTCTTGTGGCCCACCGGTCGTATCGCTGTCGAGCACGCCCTTTTGGATACGGGAAGGACGCTGCTAATTCTGGCGGCACTCAGTGGAGGAATTGGTGCGAACGCTACATTGATGCTTCTCTTTATTTCGTTGACAACCCGAAAGGAGCTATACACGCACCGCGTTTGGTGGTTTGGCTTGCCGATCGTAATCGGGATATCAGCCGGCACGGTCGCATATATCGTGATCAGGGCCGGTATCCTGAAACTTGATGCCCCCATGGCAGCGGAGGCGCTAAATCCGTTTACTGTCTGCGCCATCTCAGTGATAGCCGGTACCTCTTGGAACCGAATTTTTGAACTATTACAACAACTCGGAGCGCGACAAATTCCAAGAGACTAATGGAGACTTCATAGAGGCACAGCTTAAAGGTTACTCCTGACTGCCGGCCACACGTGCTCCTTTGGCCGGAGCGTGAGTATACGAACACACATCGCCCGGCCGCTTGCAAGCGCGGCGCAGCCACGCGGCCAAACGGTCGATCGTCGTCTGCGACCTACCTGAATCTCGACGTGTCAGCGGCCCCAGACGCCGGGCAGATTCCCACGATAGTCCTTGTATGGCAAGACTTTAACGTCTTATGTCCGAGAGAAATTCAAGATCTCCGTAATCCAATCCCCGAAAGCAGTCGTGCATTTGTTCTTGACATCGGTTGAACCAGGTGCTTATTTGTCGATCTACCGATCATGTTGCATGTGCGACAAATGCTTGAGCAGGAGTCGAGAAGCCGAAGTCGATAGATAAGACCTACATCACATAAAGCAGGGGGAGGTCGTGATGTATCAGCATTCGTCACGTGCCGAGGCGAGCCGTCTCGGCCGGCGCACTCGCGCGAACGCACCTTTCGTTCTGTCCACCGTCGCGGCCGCCGTTTCTGCCCTGGTCGGGGCGTTCGCTCAGGCTCAAGCGCCCGAAGACTCGGCTGTCGAGGAGGTCGTCGTCACCGGTTCGCGTATCCGGCAGACCAACGGCATGGCGGCGCCAACGCCGGTGACGGTCCTCACGCCCGAGGAGCTGCAGAGCTATGACCCCGGCGGCACGATCGCCGAGCAGCTGGATGCGCTGCCGCAATTCTTCGCGACCCAGACCGCGCAGCGCGGCGGTTTGGCACTGTCCGGCGATGCCGGCGCGAGCTTTTTGAACATGCGCAGTCTCGGCACCAACCGTACCCTCGTGTTGCTCGACGGCGCTCGAATGGCGCCCGCCGACAAACGCGGCTCCGTGAATGTCGACACCTTTCCGACCGCCCTGGTGCGCACGGTCGACGTGGTCACCGGCGGGGCTTCCGCGGCCTATGGCGCCGACGCTTTGGGCGGAGTAACGAACTTCATCATCGACCGCAACTTCCAGGGTCTGAAGATCAACACGAGCACCGGCGTAGACGAATTCGGCGAAGGCCGCCGCTGGCAGGCCAGTATCGCCGGCGGTTTTCAGATCGGCGAGCGCCTGAATATCATCGGCTCCATCGAGGACAGGCACATCGATCAGATCGACCGCGATCCGGAGGAGCTCGACCAGGATTGGTTTCGGCGCTGGGGCCATGTCACTAACCCGGAATGGTTCCCCGGCGCGCCGCCGGGCGTACCGCAGCGCCTGACGATGCCCTGGATCGCGCCGACGGACGAACATCCGTACGGCATGATTTCCGATACGGGCACCGAGCTCGACGGAATGCACTTCAACCGGGAAGGAACGGAGCTCGTGCCCTTCGTCGACGGCGACCTGACGTCGAAAAGCGGCCCCGGCACCACGCAGACCACCTCTGGCGGTCCGGAGGCGGAATTGGCGCTGAAGGCCAATCCCAGCCCGATCAGCGGCGCCGAGGTAGTCGGCCGCGCCCTGTTCCTTGCCGCCAAGTACGACTTTACCGACAGGCTATCGATGTACGCCCAGGTCGTCGACGGCCGTTCGGAGTCCAATCGAACACCTCGGCGTGCCGACATCAGCGGCATCAACATGACCGCTATCTGGGCGCCTCGCATCTCGGTGGACAACGCCTTCCTGCCGCAGGAGGTGCGCGATGTCCTGAGGGCGAACGGCCTGGATGAGTTCAACTTGCAGCGTAGCGGCGCCTTCCTGGACGAGCCCGACATGGGCATCGACCAGCGCGACCACAACGTGTTCACCACGCGGACCTATACCGTGGGCTTCGACTACGCCCTCACCGACAATTGGGATCTGTCGGGCAGCTATTCCGACGGCGAAACCGAGCGTCTGTCCAGCGTCGACAACATGATGAGAGTCGACCGTATGTTCCTCGGGATGGACGCCGTCGAAGTCTATAAGGATCGCAGAGACCTCGACGGCGACGGAATTCCCGACCTGGTTGCCGATGCTGACCGCGGCACGGGCGACATCCTTTGCCGGGTGCAGGTGTACAACCCGACGGTGGAGCAATTGCACGACGCCGGCCTGGCTTCCGGGCTGATCAATTCCCGCACCGTGCCCACCGCCGAGGAGGAAGCGCAAGGCATCAAGGGGGAACCGCTGGCTTCGCCCATCGGCCTCGACAACACAGTGAGCGAGTGCGTGCCTTACAACGTCATGGGCTTCGGCAACATCAACCCGGAGGCGATCGAGTACGTAGGCACTCCGAAATACTCGACCGGCATCGTCGAACAGGATTTCCTGGAGATCCTTGCCACCGGCGACGTGCATAAGGGCTGGGGCTACGGTCCCGTATCAATGGCGGCGGGCCTGACATGGCGCGAGTCGAGTTTCTCGGACGGCGCCGGACCCGAGGAGATCGATGCCCTCGGCCCCCCACTGAACGTACCGAAGCTGGGCATTCGCGGCATCCCCCCCGGCTACACGGGCGGTAGCCCCAACCTGCACCAATTCTCTACCGTTCCGTTGATCAGCGGTGAATACAACGTTTGGGAATGGTTCACCGAGTTTCAGGCGCCTTTTTGGGCATCCCCTTCGGGCAACCAGCGTATCGGCGGCTCCATCGCCTACCGCAGCTCGGACTACAACCTCAGCGGCCGTTCCGAGAG
This sequence comes from Gammaproteobacteria bacterium, assembly GCA_036381015.1. Classification (NCBI taxonomy): domain Bacteria; kingdom Pseudomonadati; phylum Pseudomonadota; class Gammaproteobacteria; species Gammaproteobacteria bacterium. Next base: position 126,173 of record DASVDR010000037.1, on the reverse strand, counting down.
CTGGAAGCTGGGGATCGAGGCGCAGATCGTCGAGAGCCTGCGCTTTCGCGCGACGAAGTCTCGCGACGTGCGCGAGGCCTCGTTCTCCGAGCGCTTCGACGCGCAGGGCGGCGGCGGCGGCGTGGAGGATCCGGAAAAGAACGGGGAGCGCTTCGGCATCACGGTCGTGGCTTCCGGCAATCCCAACCTGCGTCCCGAGATTGCCGATACCTTGGTGGCCGGCTTCGTGTTCCAGCCTACCTGGGCATGGGCCGACGGCCTGTCTTTCTCCGGAGACTGGTATTCGGTCGACATTGCGGACTCCATCGAACAGATCGGTGCGCAGGACGTGGTCGACCGCTGCTTCGCGGGGGACACGGAACAGTGTGGCAACATCATCCGTGATCCGGTGACCGGCACCATCAACAGCGTCTTCAGGCGCTTCTTCAATCTGGCGCAGGACAAGGTGGAAGGTATCGACTTCGAGGTCGTCTACCGCACGGAGCCCGATCTTTTCGCGAGCAAGTCCGAAAACCTCAGCATTCGCGTGCTGGGAGGAAAGCTGCTTACGCGCGAGGACACCAGCGCCGACGGCGTTGTGACCGACCGGATGGGATCCTACAACCTGCCGGAGCTGACCACGAACTTGACCCTCAACTACGGCATGGGTCCTTGGTCCTTCCAGATGCAGGGCCGCTACATCTCTGACGGCAAGCTGAACCGCAACTGGGTAGAAGGCGTGGACGTCGACGACAACACGGTGCCGTCCTCCACGTGGTGGAACGGCCGCGTCGGCTACCGGGGAGAGATGGATTCCGGCGCGACCTGGAACGTCAGCCTGTTCATTCAGAACGTCTTCGATAAGCACCCGCCGATCATTCCGAGCAGCTTCGGGCAAACCGTCAGCAACCAGTACGACATCTTTGGACGCCGCTATAACCTGTCCGTGAATTTTTCGCTCTGAAGTCGGCCAGGCCGCTGCGGGCAGTCATCTGCCCGCAGCGCTTGACCTGCACGGCGCAGCCGCGGCACGCGAGCTTCGCGACCTTGGAACTGGGTGACCGGGTGCCGGCTCGCAGCAGCGCCGGCTGAGGCGGGGCACGTGAGGCGAAGGGGACGAGATCGCCCTCCTCGGCCTCGCGCTCGAGATGCGTGAGTACGGGGGGCGTTTCAATTGATCGGCTGGCGCATCGCATTACCATCCCCGCACTGCTTGCGCCGTGTTTTCAATCCTCGCGATAACCTTGAGCCGTCCGCGACAGCGCTGACAGGTCTCGATCTGAATGGCAAAGGCGCGTTTCAGGCGTTGCATCCAGCAAGCAGACAGGCTTGGCGGACGTGCCTCCACAGCGTCGCGTTGGGGCCGTGCGCCGCGCCCGCGCCTGCGGCGCCCGGCCTCCCCTTCGCTTACCGCTCGACGACGGTCGTCTCGTAGCGCACGCCGTCCGGTACCGGCACCGCCTGATGCACCGTCACGCCGCTCTCGCCGGCCGTCGGCATGGACGCGTCGACCGCGACGAAGGCGGTGTAGGCCGACATCAGCCCGTACTCGAGCGCGGTATCGCGAATCGCGCGTGCGAGCTCGCCGCGAGGATCCGCGGACCACGTCTGCCGGTCGGCAAGATCCGCGATCCGGAGCCGCGCCCAAAGGCTCGCGATGAACGATTGCTCGGGGTCGCTCGTGCCCGCTTCGAGCGGGAACGAAAGCGTGCGATCGCCGGCGCGGCCCCGCACGGTCACGTCGCCCGGCTCCCCGCGGAACTTGCCGGTGACGAAAACGGGGCGGCCGACGAAGAGATCGGGCAGCCGCGACGGGTAGACGTCCGCAACCTGCATCTCGCCCCAGTCGATCGAGACATCGGTCATCGCCGGATGACTGATCCGCTCGAAGAAGAAGCGCATCACCTCCTCGGCGGAGTCCTCGAGCCCGAGATAAGCGACCGCCCCGCGGCCTTCGCTCGCCATCCGCTCGAGCAGGAAGCGGTTCACGGCGTTGCCGACGCCGAAGCTGAAGATGCGCGAGGCGCCGATCAGCCGGTGCACCTCGCCGATGATCTGCACCTCGTTGCCGATGAAGCCGTCGGTGAGGAACGTGACGAAGCGCAGCCGCCGCTCGTCGTGCGGAAACGCGAGCGCCGCCCGGATGCCCGCGAGCATCTCGGTGCCGCCGTTGCCTTCGAGCTGCTCGACGTAGCGGCGCGCGGCGCGCAGGTTCTCCTCGGTCGCCGCAACCGGGCTCGGCCCGAGCTGACTGGCGGAGCTCGAGAAGCGGATGATCTGAAAGGTATCGTCCGGCCCCAAACGGTCGAGCGCCGTCAGCACCGCTTCCTTGGCCTGCTCGAGCGGCCGGCCGCTCATCGATCCGGACGTATCGAGCACGAACACCATCTCCACCGGCTGCCGCTCGATGGCCTCGAGCTCGGCCGGCGGGTAGACCATCAGCGTGAAGTAGCCTTCGTTGGTTTCCGGGTCGACGTAGGTCAGGAGATTCGACTTGATCCTGTCGCCCGCGACCTTGAAGCTCAGCACGAAATCCCGGTTCGGAATCGTCCCCTCGCCGGCGAGCTCGACCACGGCCCGGTTCTCGCCTTTTCGATCCGTGCTCACGTCATGGCTCGCGTCGATCTCCTCGATCGGCACGCCGGCGTCGAGCTCGACGCTGATCGCGATGTCGTGAGCCGAGCGTTCGGTCGGGCGCAGATACCGGACGGCCGTCCCCTGCCCCGGCTCCGCGTAATCGGTGCGCGGCAGCGCGGTGACCGGATCCTCGTACCCCGGCGGGTTGTAGCGCGGCCCGACGACTGTCGGGAAAACGAACGAGTACCAGCCGTCGTGATACGCGAGCGTGTGGAAGTACCGGATGTTCACATCGATGCGCTTGCCCGGCTCGATGTTCGCCACCTTCTGCTCGAAGACGTTCGGCCGATGCTGCGTCAGCAAGCTCGCCCGATAGCCTTGCGACCGCGCTTCGAGGTAGAGGCGCTCGGCTTCCTCCTTCTCGCGCAGGATCCCGCGGATCTTCCGGTCGCCGATCGTCATCACGAACTCGCGGACGGCGGCCTTCTCCGGCAGCGGAAACACGTAGACCGCTTCGATCTTCTCGTCGTAAGGATTCGTGAACTGCTGCGTGACGTCGACCGTGCCGACATAGCCCTGGATGACCGCGTGCACCTCGGTGTGCTCGAGCGGCAGCGGAATCGTCGTCGGCTCGCGATCGGGCGCCGGGCTCGGAAGCGTCGCGAGCAACGCGCCGGTACCGGGCGAGTCGTCCTCGCTTTGCGCCGCGGCCGACGTTTCCTCTCCGGGCGTCGCGATGAACCAGATTTCATCGGTCGGCTCCGCCGCGGAAAGCGCCCTCGGCCGGAGCTCTCGCGAAGCCCCGTGCAACAGGAACGAGGCCCTCGGCAAGCCGCTTGCGATCGCGGGATGAATCACGTCGAACGACAGCGGCCGGCCGGGCTTGATGACGGCGGCGCTGCTCGCCACGGGCGCGCTCACCGCGGCGGTACCGCTCGTCGCGGCGGCGCGATTCTCTGCGCGGCGCACTCGTGCCGTGCCGGCGGGCGACCTGACGACGGCGATCTCGTCGATGGGCGAGGCTTCAGGCGAAGCCGGCCCGCTCTGCCCGGCCGGCGCCGGCAGCGTACGCGTTTGCTCGTCGTGGGTGAGCAAACCCGCGCACCCGAGGACGAACGCGCACACCGACACGGCGACGAAGGCTCGAAGACGTGATCGATATCGGTGCATCTTCTTATCTCCCGTTTCGGGTTTCGAGGCTGATCTCGGCGTCGATCGGCCTTCCGTCCGGCGCGCCCGCAGCAACGAGATTCAGGTCGTAATCGGGTGGCGCGGCGCCCGTGAGCCGCACGTGCACGGTCGCGATGCGCGTTCTGCCGCTCGGCAGCGCCGCCGGCGGGCGCGTGCTGAAGCTCGCGACGATGATGCGGTCCGCGCGGCCCGCCTGCACGGCTTCGCGGTCGTAGTAAGGGGGCTCCTCGTACGCGGCCGCCTCGCCGCCTTCGATACCGACGACCTGCATGCGTCCCGCGCGCTCCTCGAGCTCGAACTGCCAGGCCGCGAGCGGCTCGTCGCTCTCGACGTACACGTCGACGACGCCGAAGCGCGGCGCGAAGGCGGCGCCGCGCGGCGCTTCCTGACTGCCCGCGGTCGTCGAGAGCAACACGAGCACGGCCGCGCAGGCGGCCGCGCGGACCGCGAAACCCGAAATGCGATCGCGGCTCATCGCGTGCTCCTCGGCGAATCGAGCGAGACCACCCGGGCTGCGAGCGCGTCGATCTCCGCCTCGCTGACCGTGCCGCCTGCAGCGCGCATCCTCGCGAGCGCGAACGCATCGAGGATGTCCACGCGCCCGGAGCGGTCCACGTCGTAGGAGTCATACGTTTCGAGCCAATCGCCGGGCCGCACCACCAGCAACACCGCGGCGACGGCTGCGGCGGCGGCGAGGCCTGCGGCCCAGCGGTGTTTCGCGAGCGACGAGCGGCCGAAAGCGGGAGAGCCCGCGCCTTCCGCGGCATCGCCGTGACCGCGCGCCGCGAAATAGCGCTCCGCCCGCTCGATCACGGCGCGGTCGATCGCCGGACTCACGTGCGATACGGTTCGGTCCGCGCGGCGCAGCGCCGCACGCACGATCTCGGGCAGCTCGTCGTACACGCGGTTTTCCGATCCAGGTTTCTTCGAGTCCATCTCCGGCTCCTACGCCATTAAGCGCGCGAAGGTCGAAAAAGGTTCACCGGCCGCCGAAAAGGACGGGCGAACGGGTCAACGATCGAACAAGTCCTTGATGCGCGGGTCTTCCCGCAGCTGCTTGATCGCGAGATGCAGCCTCGATTTCACGGTCCCGAGAGGCACCTCGAGCACGTCGGCGATCTCGGCGAGCGAAAGTCCGTCGACGAACCGCAGCGTCAGCAGCTCGCGCCGGTCGGCGTCGAGCCGCGCCAGCGCCGCCTCGACGGCGCCGGAGTCGCACGGTGCGTCGCCGGCGGGAAAATCGTCCGGCTCCACACCTTCGAGCTCCCGATCGCGCCCCGTCTTGCGCAGCGCGCTGATCGCGCAGTTCTTCGCGACGGGGTACAGCAGCGTCTGCAGACGCGCGGTGAGCACGAGGCCCGGACCCACCGGCGGAAATTTCTCGAGAAGGTAAGCAAACGTCTCTTGGAGCGCCTCGAGCGCAACCTCGCGGTTTCGCGCGAAACGCATCGCCACGCGCAGCACGTAGTCGCGATGGCGGCGATAGAGCGTCTCGAAGGCCCGGGCCGCTTCCGCGGCGCCTCCGCGATTGCAAGCTTCGATGAGCTCCTCGTCGCTGCGCCGGTCGCGGGCGCGGTTCATCGTCGTTGCCTTTCGTCCGCGCAATGAGGGCTTGCTTCTACCTCATCGCCCGGAGCGAGGGCAAGGAAACTGAACCGCTCCTAGATCAGCAGCGCCGCGAGCGGCGGCACGATGAACCACAGCACGTAGGTCAGCGAGGCGATCATCGGTCGCATCGTGCCGCGCGGCGCCTCCGTTCCGGAGTGCGCGCGAAGGAGCAGCCACGACAGCCACGCGGCGTGGGGTAACGCGAACCACGGCACGAGCGCATAGATGTCGGGCACGGCGTCGAGGAACGGCCAGACGAGCGCGCAGAGCGCGGCCGCGATCGTCGTCGCGACAGCAGTGTCGACGGCGCGCTGCGACCCGAAGCGCGCGGCGATCGTCCACTTGCCGGCACCCGCATCCGCTTCGCCGTCGGGCACGTTCGAGAGCGTGATCGACGGCAGCGTCGCAAGCGCGATCGGCAACGCCATGAGCCACGGCCGCGGGTCGGTCCACTCCTCCCCCATGAAAACCCAGCCGCAAACGAGCACCGCCGGACCGTGGGTCAAGGCGACGTCGAGCTCGCCGAGCGTGCGATAGCAGAGCTTCAGAGGCGGCAGCGTGTAGCCGATCGCGACGACGGCGAGCACCGCGAGAAGCGGCAACGACACGAGCGGCGCCGGCGGGAAGGCGACGAGAGCGAGCGACGCAACCACGGCCAGCGCGAACGCGGCGATCGCGCCGGCGCGCATCTCGGCGGCCGTGAGCCGCCCGTCGATGATCACGCGCGAGCCCCCGTTGAACGGTCCGTAGCGCCGGTTGCTTCGATCGGCCGAGTAATCGTACAGCTCGTTCGTGAAGACGGTCGCGGCCTCGAGGAAGAAGAGCGCGAGATAGCCGATCCAGAATGCGGTTGTGGCGAGCGCTTCGGCTCCGGCAGCCGCGACCGCCCCGAGCGCGTAGACGAGCCATGTCGTCGGATAGAACTGCAGCCGCAGCGCCGCGAGCCACGACGCAGCCTTTGCCCTGAATCGCTCGCCGCGCGTCGGCACGGCGCCGCGCAGCTCACGCCCTTCGCGCCGCGCCCTGTCGAGCCATTCGCGGCGGCGCATCGGGCTCGAGCCGAGCACCGAGCCGAACGGCGTGATGCGCACCGGCTCGATGCCGCAGAAGTTCAGCGTCGCGCGCCGCATCGCATTGTGCCCGGGAGCGCGATAGATGAAGCGGTAGATCGCCGGCGGCGTATCCATCGTCGTCATCAGGTGCGCGCTGCGGCCGCGGAGCAAGCCCTCGTACCCGGATGCGTTCTCGGCATGGCGGAACGCGAAGCCGGGCAGCAGGACCCGGTCGAGAAACCCCTTCAGCAGCGACGGCATCGTGCCCCACCAGGTCGGATAGACGAACACGACGTGATGTGCCCAGCTCAGCAACCGGCGCGCACGGGCGATGTCGGGCTCCGTCCGCTGCGCGCTCATCGCGCGGCTCTCGACGTCGCGGGAGAAGCGGAGATCGCAAAGATCGAGCCGGCGGAGCGTCGCTCCGGCCTCCGCGGCGCCCTGCATGTAATGGTCGGCGAGGGCATGACAGAGGCTTTCGCGACGGGGATGCCCGACGATCACGAGGATGTTCAAGTGCGCGCGGGAAGCGCACTCGGGCGGGATCAAACGAAGCTCTCCGTTGCGCCGTCGTTCGATGAGAAATCCGAAACGCCGATCGGGCAACACGGGCGACTACCGACGCGCGTGTTATCGGCCGAAGCGCATGGAAATTCGGCTTCCGTCAGGCAGGCCGAAGGGCCTAGGCTGCGTCCGTGGCGTGTCCGGGCGCGATCGAGGTATGGCGGAGCATACGGGTCAAGGATCGTCGCTCGGGCACGCTCTTTGCTCGTTCTCCGGGTGCATCTCGAAGGGCAAGCGGCGGACGGAATCGGCATCCGCAAAGCCGACTCAAGGCGGCAAAGGAAGGCAATGAAGGCGCGGATCGGCATCTCGGGCTGGCGATACGCCGGATGGCGCGGCAAGTTCTACCCGGAGGGTCTGCCGCAGCGGCAGGAGCTCGCCTTCGCCGCGAGCCGCGTCGACAGCATCGAGCTCAACGGCAGCTTCTACTCGCTCCAGCGGCCGGAAAGCTACGCGCAGTGGTATCGGGAAGTCCCCCGCGACTTCGTCTTCGCGGTCAAGGGCTCGCGCTACATCACGCACATGAAGAAGCTGCGCGGCGTCGAGGTCGCGCTCGCCAACTTCTTCGCGTCGGGCGTGTTCGAGCTCGAGGAGAAGCTCGGCCCGATCCTCTGGCAACTCCCGCCCACGCTCCAGTACGACCGCGAAAGGCTCGGCGCATTCTTCGATCTCCTGCCGCGCAACGGTGCGCAAGCCGAGGCGCTCGCCCGCCGTCACGACGAGCGCGTGGCCGGGCGTGCCCGCGTGCATACGAACCCGAAGCGCAAGATTCGGCATGCGGTCGAGGTCCGCCACGCGAGCTACGTGCAAGCGGAATTCGTCGAGCTGCTGCGCCGTCATCGAATCGCGCTCGTCGTGGCCGACACGGCCGGCAAGTGGCCGTTGATGGAGGACGTCACCGCCGACTTCGTCTACGTGCGCTTGCACGGCGACGAAAAGATCTACGAGAGCGGCTACTCGAACGGCGCTCTCGACCAGTGGGCCGAGCGCGTGCGCGCATGGCGGGAAGGCACCGAGGTCGAACACGCGCGAACGGTAGCGAAGCGCTTGCCGGCGAGGCGCAGCGGCCGCGACGTCTACGTCTATTTCGACAACGACGTGAAGGTGCACGCGCCGTTCGACGCGATGCGCCTTGCGCAGAAGGTGGGCACCGCCGCGGCCGAGCGTCTCGGGAAGGAAGCGAAGCCCGCGAACGGCTCGAAGAGATCCGCGAGCCGCCCGCAGGCCGAGCGTGTCAGGCCGCCGCGCGGGGGCGGTCGGCCTGCTCCGCCGTCGACTCGAGAGCCACGGCGATCCCGTTCATCACGGCCGCGATCCGCACCGCGCTCTGCACGCCCTCGGCCGTGATCCCGGCCCGGCGCACCGCGCGCTCGTGCGACGATAGGCACACGCCGCAGCCGTTGATCGCCGAGACGGCGAGTGAGTAGATCTCGAAGTCCGTCTTGTCCACGCCGGGGTTGCCGATCACGTTCATGCGCAGCTTCGCCGGCAGCTTGCCGTACTCGTCGTTGCCGACGAGATGCGTGAAGCGATAGTAGACGTTGTTCATGCCCATGATCGACGCCGCCGCGCGCGCCGCCTTGACCTGAGCGTCGTCGAGCTCGCCGACGACGAGCGCCTCGATCTCCCGAAGCAACGTCGGCTGCCGGGCCGCGATCGCGGACGCGAGCGCCGTCGCGAGAATCTGATCGCGGCGAAGCCCGGGCGCGCCTTCCGGCGTGAGCACGGCCGACAGATTCAGCTTCAGATCCTTCGCGTGCTCGGGAATCAGCTCTTTGATGCGGGTGAGGTCCATGAGTTCATGCTCCGGGTTTTGAACGGGGCCCCGGCCGTCGCGGGACGGCCGAGACCGCGGTTCATCGAAAAAGATCGGAGCGGCGAACCGCTCCGCTTGCAGGCGCGCGCCGGACCGTCAGGCGACCTTCAGCGTCTCTTCGCCGCGCTGCCAGTTGCACGGGCAGAGCTCGTCCGTCTGCAGCGCATCCAGCACGCGCAGCACCTCGTTCACGTTGCGTCCGACGTTCATGTCGGTCACGGAGACGAAACGAATGACGCCGTGCGGATCGACGATGAACGTCGCGCGCTTCGCTACGCCTTCCTCGTCGAGAATGCCGAGTGCCGAGGCAAGGTCCTTGCGAAGGTCGGAGAGCATCGGAAAGGGCAGCCCGTTCAAATCCTCGTGATCCTTGCGCCACGCGAGGTGCACGAACTCGCTGTCTACGGAAGCGCCGAGCACTTGCGCGTCCCGCTCCGCAAACTCGTCGTTCTTGCGGCCGAATTCGGCGATCTCCGTCGGACACACGAACGTGAAGTCCTTCGGCCAGAAGAAGACCACGAGCCATTTCCCTTCGTACCGCTCAGGGGTGATCGTCTCGAAGGCGTCGTCCAGCTTCTCGGACACGGTGGCCTTCAGGGCGAAGTGGGGAAACTTGTCACCGACTGTCAGCATTACGGCGTAACCTCCAATTTCAAGGAACTTCGATGGTTGAAATCCCAGATGTTGGAGGGCATGCTACGCCGCCCCTTATGATATATCCAATATATTAATTCTATTCCATTGATTTGTTTTATGGATGTTAAGCCCGAACGCTTGGGCGGGGCCGTGCCGGCGCCGGGCCTAGGGCAACGCAGGCGAAGACGCGCCTCGAGCGGCAGCGCCTCGCAGGCAGGCCGCAGCCCGGCGCCGAGTGCGGGCGGGCGCTGCGTGCGCAAGCACATCGCGGCGACGCGCCTCGGCAGCGCGTGGTCGTGCTCGCGGCGCGGCGTCAGGACCGGAGCAGCTCGTGCGGGTCGAGCTCGAGCGCCTTGATCCGTTCCCGAATGGCGGGCCACTCCTCCCGAAGGAAACGCTTGCGCTCGCGCTTCAGCAGGATGTCCCGCACGCCCTCCTTCACGACGAGGCCGATGCCGCGCCGGGTCTCCGTGAACTCCTCGAGCTCGCGATAGGCCCGAGCCGCGGTCAGCGGGTTGACGACGAAATCGCTCGCGAGCTGGCGCACCGAAGGTAGCATCTCGCCCTCGCGGTAAGTGCGGTCGATGATGCGCGCGACGATCTCCTCCATGAGTTGCCGATAGATCGGCCGGTCCTCGTCCCAGGTGCGTATGTGTTGGGTCATATGGCCTTCGATGTCACGTTTGCCCGAGTGGCAGGTGGACGGGCAGTTGTTTGGATTGTAGAGCGGTATTACTGTGTTGCCAAGGCAACACACTGACGTAGGGACGAACGGCGGTGGGTGGACCGAGGCCGCGCGCCAGGTTGCTGCCTGGAACAGCGCCGGCTTATGATCGGCCAAACTCTACCCACAAGACCTGATCGCGATCGTTATATCGATCGTGCATCGATTGCCGCAGCCGCTTGCTCGACCGGGTGGCGCGCGACGCGCGCGTCCGGAAAAAAAAGATCTGACTCCTTCTCGGGGGAACGGGTCTCGGAGGGACCGAAGATGAGAAGCCTTTGCCGCCTTCCTTCGACCCGTATGCTGCCTGTCGTCGCGCTGCTCTTGTTGCTCGCGACTCCCGTCGGCGCCCAGACCGGCCCCGCTTCCGATGTAGCGCGCACGGCGCTTCTCGATCGAGAGCTGCCCACGACGTCGATGCTGACCGTCGGAACGCTCGACAACGGCCTCCGATACTTCATTCGCGAGAACGACGAGCCCGAGAACCGCGCGTTCCTCAGACTCGTCGTGAACGCAGGCTCCGTGCTCGAGGAGGACGACGAGCTCGGCGCCGCGCACTTTCTCGAGCACATGGCGTTCAACGGCACCGAGCACTTCGAGAAGCAGGAGCTCGTCGAGTTCATGGAGTCGATCGGCATGCCTGTCGGTCGCGGCCTCAACGCGGGCACGTCGTTCGACGAGACGGTGTACATGCTGACGGTGCCCACGGATGTGCCCGAGCACATGGAAACGGCCTTCGAGATTCTCGAGGACTGGTCGCACGCGCTCACGCTCGATCCCGACGAGATCGAGCAGGAGCGGAGCGTCGTGCTCGAGGAATGGAGGAGCGGACAAGGCGCCGGATCCCGGGTTCGCGATCTGCACTTTCCGATTCTCTTGCGAGGATCACGGTATGCGCAGCGGCTGCCGATCGGCACGCCGGAGAGCATTCGGTCGATGGACCGCGACACGCTGCTCGGCTTCTATCGAAAATGGTACCGCCCCGATCTCCTCGGAATCATCGCCGTCGGCGATTTCGACGCCGACCGCATCGAGGCCCTGATTCGGCAGCACTTCGAGGATCTGCCGGCCGCCTCGCCCGAAGCGCCGGAGCGTGTCGCCTACGACGTCCCGAGTCACACGGAGACGCTGTTCTCCGTCGCGGCCGACCCCGAGGTCGGAACGGCGTCCGTGCAGGTTTTTCACAAGATGGCGCCCGACACCGACTGGACGATCGGCGGCTATCGCCGGCGCCTCGTCGAGGAGCTCTACAACGATCTGCTCAACCTGCGCCTGCTGGAGATCGCACGCGAGCCGGACGCGCCTTTCTTGCAGGCGTCCTCGGAAACGACCCAACCCATTCGCGCCACCGGTGCCTACACGCTCTCCGCCGTCGTCCCCGAGGACGGCATCGAGCGCGGGTTGCGCGCCCTGCTCGTGGAATCGGAGCGCGTGGAGCACTTCGGATTCACGGAGTCGGAGCTCGAGCGGGGCAAGACTGCGCTCCTGCGCGAGATGGAGCGCCGGTACGCCAGGCGTGACGACCGCCCTTCGAGGGCGTTCGCGGGCCGGTACACCGAAGCTTTTCTTACGGGCCGGCCCGTTCCGGGCATCGAGTACGAGAAGGCACTGCACGAGCGCTTCGTGCCCGGAATCACCCTCGAAGAGGTCAACGCCGTCGGGCGCCGCTGGCTCGACGATTCGAGCCGGGTAGTGCTGGTCACTGCGCCCGAGAAGGACGGGCTCGAGCTCCCGGACGAGGCGGCGCTCGCGGCGGTCCTTCGCGAGGCCGAAGAGGCCGAGGTCGAGCGCTACGTCGATACATCCGCCGGCGCCGAACTGCTCGCCGAGCCGCCCGCCGGCTCGAGCATCGTCGACGAGCGGACTCGACCGGGCGGCCTGACGGAGTGGGAACTGGGCAACGGCGTTCTCGTCGTGCTCAAGCCCACGGATTTCGACGACGATGAGGTCGTCTTCCGCGGCATTCTCCCCGGCGGCCTATCGCTCGCGAGCGACGAGGACCTCATCGCGGCGCGAACAGCCGTGCCCGTGATCATGGCCGGCGGCCTCGGCGAGCTCGATGCCAACGCGCTTCAGAGGGTGTTGACCGGCAAGGCGGTCAGGGTCGACCCCGTGATCACCGACAGCGAAGTCGGCGTCTCGGGCCGGGCATCGGTGCAAGACCTCGAGACGATGTTCAAGCTGATCTACTTGCGGTTCACGGCGCCGCGCGCGGATGAGCGCGCTTTCGCCGCGGTCCAGAATCAGCTGCGCCTCGTCCTCGCGAACCGAGACAACGATCCTGCCGTCGCGCTGAACGACGCGTTCACCCGTCTGATGACGCGCAATCATCCACGCGCTCGGCCGATGACGGCCGAAATGGTCGACCGTATGAGTCTCGAGCGCTCGCTCGCGTTCTATCGCGATCGTTTCGCGGATGCGAGCGGCGCCACCTTCGTCTTCGTCGGCGCATTCGATCTCGACACGATACGGCCGCTGGTCGAGCGCTACATTGGAGGGCTTCCCGCCGCGGGCAAGGCCGAGGCGTGGCGCGACCACGGCTTGCGCTGGCCCGAAGGCGTCGTCGAGGAGACCGTGCGTAAAGGCCTCGAGCCGCGCAGCCAAACGCGCATCGCCTTCCACGGCGACCTCGAGGGTCCGCGCGAAAGAACGATGGTCGGCGCCCTGGCGGCGTTCTTGCAAACGCACCTGTTCGAGGTCTTGCGCGAGGAGCTCGGGGGCACATACGGCGTGTCGGTGCGGCCCGTATACCGCTGGGTGCCGGCCGAGGGCTACATGATGACCATCGAGTTCAGCTCCGATCCGGAACGCGCAAACGAGCTCACGGCGGCGATTTTCGCCGAGATCGAGGAGCTGAAGCGCGCAGGTCCCCCAGCCGACAAAGTGGCCGACACGCGCGAAGCCATGCTGCGCAGACATGAGACGCGCCTCAGGCAAAACGATTGGTGGTTGACGGCGCTCAGCGGCTCCTACCAGCACGAGCCGGAGCCGGGCGCCGCGACCCTCCTCGCCTTTCCGGAATGGATCGAGGCGCTGACGCCGGAAGCGATTCGCGACGGCCTCGAGCGCTACCTCGACCCGGAGCGCTACGTGCGCGTGACGTTGGTGCCGGAAGAGAGCGACGCCAGGAGCCTGTCCGAGTAACGAACGCCGTAGCTACCGCGAGGACTCGTCGGCCGCCGCCTGCCGGCTCTGCGACGTTTCCGCAAAGTAGTTCGTGATCCCGTCCGGATCGTCCAGCCAAATCGTCTGCAGGCTGAAGCCGCGCAGCTCGCTCAGCGGCTGATCGATCGCCACGCCGCGCTCCTTCGCAAGACGGTCCACGGTCTCGACGTTCGTGACGACGTATTGGATACCGCCCGTTCCCGTGTCGGCCGGAAGCTCGTCGCCAAAGCTGCGCAGGCTCACGATGGTCGTGCCGTGGCGGTACGGATACTTGGTGGTATCGAAGACCGGATCTCGAACCGGCGGCAGCTCCTCGAGCCCGACGAACTCCCGATAGAATGCGCGGCTCTCGTCGAGATCGCTTACCGTCAAGCCGATCTCGACGGTATCGTAAAGCTCGGCCGGCGCGTCCGGAGCGATCACGAGCTGTACCGGATGGCCGTCGGGATCGTTAACGAGCGCGGACGAGCGGTTCGTGCCCGGCAGCGCATCGAACTGCGGCTCGGGATAGCCACGCGCGAGAAAGCGTTGCACGACCTCGTCCCGATCCGGATAGAAGAACGTCAGCAGCCGAAGGCCCGTGGCATCGCGAACGCCCCCCGGCACGTAGGTTCTGTCGCCGACGCGCTTCGTCAGCTTCACGACCGATCCGCCGGCGCGGAACCGCGCCACGCCGGTCCCGCCGCCGACGTTGAAGGTTTCCATTTGCTCGAGACCCAGCACGTCGCCGTAGAACTCGAACATCGCTTCCGGCTCCACCGCGAAACGGCGAAACACGTTCATCGACGGCTGCCACAGGAGCGGACCCGCGGACGGCGGGGGATCGTCCTCGGCGGACGCCGCAGGGCCCGCACCCATCAAAACGATCGATACCGCGGCCAGCGCCGACATCGAACCGACTGACCATTTCATGTCCGCCTCCCGCTCCAATGTGATGCTCGGCCTCCGGGTCGCATTTTCCGCCCGACGGGCCGGTCGGACACGCGCGCCTGCGCGTCCCCGCCGACCGAGGATACGACTCGGGCAGCGCCTGCCACAATCTCCGCCGATTCCCCGGCGCCGGCCGCTGCTTGACACGCCGGCTCGTGTTACAGTATTACCGTATTGCTTATGCAATACACCAAAGCGGGAACGGTGGCCGCAGTCGCGTCCCGAAAACGATCGCATCGAAATTCGTGCCGGCGAACCTTGGCGGCACCGAGCGGGAGGAACGAATGAGCGCGGTGCATGAACTTCAGGAGTCGAAGCCGTCCCGCCATTCCCTCGCCGTGGAGGGGCGCGACCCGGAACGGACCGAAGGCCGAGTCGCGCACGCCAGCCGCACGCTGATACGTCTGAAGGGCGTCACGAAGCGCTACCGCACGTTCGAGCTCGAGACCAAGTCTCTCGACGGCATCGACCTTGCCGTCGAGCAAGGCGAGTTCGTCGCGGTCATGGGGCCCTCGGGCTGCGGCAAGTCCACGCTGCTCAACATCGTCGGTCTGATCGATACGCCGACGAGCGGAGTGTATCACTTCGGGGTGCACGAGGTCTCGCGCTACTCCGAGGACCAGCTCGCCGACCTGCGCCAGGGCAAGGTCGGCTTCATCTTCCAAAGCTTCAATCTGCTCGACGAGCTGACGGTGTACGAGAACGTCGAGCTGCCGCTGCTGTATCAGAGCATTCCGCGAGCGCAGCGCCGCAACCTCGTGCGCGAAGCGCTCGAGCTCGTCGACCTCTCGGCCCGTGCGAAGCACAAGCCCGATCAGCTTTCGGGCGGTCAGCAGCAGCGCGTGGCCGTCGCGCGCGCGGTCGTCGGCGATCCCAAGCTGATCCTCGCCGACGAGCCCACCGGCAACCTCGACTCGCAGAACGGCGAGGAGATCATGAGCATGCTGGAAATCCTGAACGAGCAGGGTGCGACGATCCTGATGGCGACGCATTCGCCGAGCCACGCGAAGCGCGCCGACCGCATCGTGCATCTGCTCGACGGGCGCATCGTGCCGCCCGATCGGGCCGAAATCTGACATGCTCGCGAGCTACTTCACGACGGCGTTTCGCTATCTCCTTCGCCGCCCCGGCTACTTCGCGATCAACGTCCTCGGCCTCGCGATCGGTCTTGCCGCGTGCCTTGTGATTGCGCTCTACATCGAGAGCGAGCTCTCGTACGACGACTTCCACGCGAAGGCCGACCGCATCTACCGGGTGCTGCGCGAGTTCGACCGGCCGAATCTGCATGCGACGATCGAGACGACGCCTTTAGCGCTCGCGCCGGTGCTCGACGGCGTGCCGGGCGTCGAGCAGGCCGTGCGCGTCGCGCCGAGCAGCCCGCGCGTGCGCCGAGGCGGCCGGGAGTTCGTCGAGCCCGCGTTCCTCTTCGCCGACGCGGGCTTTTTCGACGTCTTCTCGTTCGAGGTCCTGCGCGGCGAAGCGCGGCTCGACCGTCCCGGCACGCTGCTGATCACGGAGAGCAGCGTTGCGAGGTATTTCCCGGACGGTGATCCGATCGGGGAAGTGCTGCGGGTCGACGACATGGACATGGTTGTCACTGGCGTGCTCGCGGATCCGCCCGCGGTCTCTCATCTCCAGTTTGACTTCGTCGCGTCGGTCCCCGAGGTGCCGGCGAACCAAGGCGGCCTCGAGTGGAGCGTGAACAGCTTTCTGACGTACGTGCTGCTCGACGAGGGCGCGATCGAAAGCCGGGTCGCCGACGAGATCGCACGCGTCATCGATGCGCGCAACACCGTGCCGGCCGACCAAGGCAGCAATTTCGTGTCGCATCTTCAGCCGCTGCCCGACATCCACTTCGGCCAAGGCGTCCCGGTCGAGATCGCGGCCGACGGCGATCCGCTCTACGTGTCTCTTTTCGGCGTGCTCGCGGTCTTCATCCTGCTGCTCGCGTGCATCAATTTCACGAACCTCGCGACGGCCCGATCATCGGAGCGGGCGCGCGAGATCGGCGTGCGCAAGACGCTCGGCGCGCGCCGCCGGCAGCTCGCCCGGCAGTTTCTCGCCGAGTCGATCTTGACGAGCGCTTTCGGCCTCGTGCTCGCGCTCGCGTTGTGCAAGCTCGCGCTGCCGTGGTTCAACGCGCTCGCCGACAAAACGCTGACCCTCGACACGCTCTACGATCCGCCGCACGCGCTCGCCCTGCTCGGCTTGACCGCGCTCGTCGGCGTTATCGCGGGGGCATACCCCGCGCTCATGCTCAGCCGCTTCCAGCCGATCGGCGTGCTGAAGGGCGGGCCGGTCCGCGGAGGCGGCGCCGGCGAGCGCTTACGCAAAACCCTCGTCGTCTTTCAGTTCGCGGTCTCGATCGGGCTCATCACCGCGACCGCGATCGTGCTCCAGCAGTTCCGCTACCTGAGCGGCGCGGGGCTCGGCTTCGATCCGGAGGCCGTGCTCGTCATACGGCAGATCGACTACCTCGACGAAGGCGCCGACGTCTTCGAGCAGGAGATCGGCCGGCTGCCGGGCGTGCAGGCCGTGACCTCGGCGGCATCGCTGCCGGGCACGTTCTTCTTCAACTCGATGTGGCGGCCGGACGCGCCGGGCGCCGAAGCACGTAACCTCGATTACACGTTCGTCGATTCCGATTACGTCGCGACGCTCGGGATGACGCTCGCCGCGGGCCGCGCGCCGTCCCCGTTGCGGGCCGAGGACGCGACGGCCTTGGTGCTGAACGAGGCTGCCGCGAAGCAGCTCGGCTGGACGCCCGAGGAAGCCGTGGGCAAGAGGCTCGTTCCGCCGTGGGGAGGCACGCTCGTGCACACGGTCGTCGGCGTGACGGAGGACTTCAACTACCGCTCGCTGCACAGCGAGGTCTATCCGGTCGTGCTGGCCGTCGCGTCCGATGCGCTCGAGGGGTTTGCGAGCGACGGGCCGCGCTACATCGCCGCACGGGTCGATGCGAACGCGGCCGCAAGCACGATCGACGCTGCGCAGGCGCTGTGGCGGCGCTTCTCGGACCTCCCCTTTCAGTTCTCGTGGCTCGCCGACGATCTCGGCGCGCAGTACGGCGCCGAGGAGCGTCTCGCCGGCGTCTTCGCGTCCTTCGCCGGGCTCGCCGTGGTGATCGCGTGCCTCGGTCTGCTCGGGCTCGCCGCGTTCGACGCGGACCGCCGGCGAAAGGAGATCGGCGTGCGCAAGGTGCTCGGGGCGAGCCGGCGCCGCCTGCTCGGCGTGCTTTCGGCCGAGTACCTGCTGCTCGTCGCGATCGGGTTCGCGATCGCCGCGCCGATCGCTTATGTCGGCATGCAGCGTTGGCTCGGGACCTTCGCCTACCGGACGGAGCTCGGGGCGGGACCCTTCCTGCTGGCCGGCGCGCTGGCCGCAGCGACGGCGCTGCTGGCCGTCGGCTCGCAGGTCGCGCGCGCGGCGAGGACGCACCCCGCGCATGCGCTGCGCTACGAGTAAACCGTGCGCTCTAGTTCTCCCGATCCTCCGCGCGGCCCGAAAACAGCTTCTGCCCGTTCGCGAGCACGACCGAGCCCGCATTCGCAACGTGCGGCGCATTGCGCGCGCGCCACCCGTTGACCGTGACCGTGTCGCCGGGCTTCAGCGAGTCCGGCCTCCACCCCTGACGCATCAGAATATTCGGCGTCGTCAGCTCGAAATCCCAAGTGACCTTCGCGCCGTCCTCGCCCTCCGCCTCGACGTAGAAGCGCGCGTGCGGGTTCATCCACTCCACCTTCACCACCTTGCCCGTGACCTCGATCGGCAGATCGCGGCTGAACTCCGCGGAGAACGAGTGATGGCCGAGTGCGATCGTCGGCAATGCCATTCCGCCGATGCCGGCGAGAAGCGCGACGGCGAGATATCGCTGACGTGTCATCCTTTGCATTCCTCGTGGATCGTCTTCGTGCTGCGGGGCGACCGCCCTCCCCGACCGATCGTACTACATCGGCCCGTCCGGCGCTCAATCGAGCATCGAGTACAGATCCATCTGCCGGTCGTCGCCGATCACGCGCTCGAAGTCGAGCCCGAGCGCCGCGAGCACCGGCTCGGCCACCGCCTTGACCTGCTTGTGAACGTAGTGCTCGCGGTCGAGCGGATGCCGCACGTTGTCGATCGGCTCGGCGCCGGCGGTCGTCATCACGTAGCTGACGAGCTTCCCGGACTGGCTCGACTTGCGCGCGGCGGCGACGTGAGGCGGCGTGGTCGCGGTGTACTCGTCCGCGCTCTTGCGCAGGCTCTTGCGATAGACGAGCGCGTCGTCGAGCTCGCCGTTCCTGACCCGGCGCACGACATCCGCGAGGTAGCGATCCACGGCCCGATCGGTGAAGAGCCGCCCGTAGAGCTCGCGCTGCACCTCCTTCGCGAGCGCCGTCCAGTCGCGCCGCACGACCTCCATTCCGACGAACTCGACCGCGTCGGCGCCCTCCTCGCCGTGGCGCAACCCCGCATAGCGCTTGCTCGCGCCCCGCGTGCTGTGGCGCGCCCGCGGCAGAAAGAGCTTGGAGTAGAGCTTCTCGAACTTGAGCTCGAGCCGGCTCGTGACGCCCCAGCGATCCTCGACGTGCCGTGCGAGATCCGCATTCAGCGCGGCGGCAAGCTCGGGTCCGCGACGGCGGGCGGCGTCGGCGTCCTCGATGCACGAGCGCACGAACAGGCTGTCCGTGTCGCCGTAAAGCACTTCGAATCCCGCGTCCTCGAACCAGCGCTTCGACCACAGCAGGAGATCGCGCCCCATGCCGGTGATGGCATTCGCGAGGACGGGATTGTGAAAGCGGCATGCCGGCGTGCCGAGCACGCCGTAGAACGAGTTCATCAAAATCTTGATGGCATGCGAGGCGACCTCGTCGCCCGCCGCTTTCGCGGCCTCGCGGCGCGGAAAGAGCTCGTCGAGCATCCGCGGCAGGATTGCGGGCTCGCGGCGGAAGGCCGCGCCGGGCGTTTGGATCGGGGCGGTTTCCAGACCGAGCTCCGGTCCGGCGCCCGAACCGCTTTCCAGTGCGGCTTCCGGATTGCTTTCAGGCGCGGCGTCCAGACCGCCCGTACGCTCGGCCACAAGCGCGCCGCCGCCCCCCGGCTCCACGAGCGACAACGGATCGATGTTGAACGTCCGTATCACGCTCGGGTAGAGGCTCTTGAAATCGAATACCCAGACGTTGCGGTGCAGACCCGGGACCGGCTCGAGCACGTGCCCGCCCTGCTGCGCGACGTGCACTCGGGAGTCTCCGGAGCGCACGGTCGGGGCCACGATGCCCTTCCTCTCGAGCTCGGTGAGGTAGAGGAAGTCGAACGAGGCGATGCTCGCGGCGACACGGTCCGGCGTCATGCCGGTGAGCCGCGAGCGCGCGTACGCGAGCTCGACGAGATGCATGCGCTCGATGATCCGGTACGCGAGACGCGCGTCGGTGCGCGCATAGAGGGCGAAGGCGTCTAGATCGTGCTCGTAGTTGCGCATGATCTCGCCGATCCGATCCCGCACATCGCCCTTCAACGCCTTGCCTTCACCGAGCACCTCGCGCGCCACCGCATCGAGCGAGTAGTCGTCCATTCTCACGAACGCGCCGCGCAGAAGATCGATGCCGTCGAGCACCAGGCGGCCGGGAATCGTGGCCTGACCGCTGCCGAAATAGCCTTCCGCCTTTCGCAGCCGCAGCGCCCCGGGGCCGCGCCCGAGAACGAACGGGTGCTCGAGGCGCTCGGCGATACGCGCGAGAACCGTGAAATCGAAGTCGATCGTGTTCCAGCCGGTGAGGACGTCCGGGTCGAGCGTCCGGATGCGTTCGCAGAAGAGATCGAGCGCCGCCCGCTCGCTCTCGCACCGCGTCGCATGCTCGGGCATCGGGCGGCCGCGCGAATCGACGATCAGCACCTCGTCGAGCTCCGGCGAGAACAGCGAGATCGCGAGCAGCCGTTCGCCGGCCGGGTCCGTCTCGATGTCGAACGCGAGCATTCGCGGCTTCACGTCCACGTTCGCGGGGCGGACCTCCGGATTGTCGAACACCCAGGTCACGCCGTTGCCGGGAGAAGCGCCGCCGTCGATCTCGCATCCGCCTTTGACGCCTCGCTCGATCAGGTAGCGCATCGCGAAGCGTACGTCGGCCTCGAAAGTTTCGACGCCCGCGTCGTGCAGGCGGCTTCGGAGCGGCGGCACGTCGGACGGGACTTGCACCTCGACGCGCGCGACCGGCGCGCCGTCGAACGTTCGCTTCGGCGTCGGAATCGGCCGCGGGGCGCCCAGGGCCTCGATCCGCGACGCATCCGCCGCGCGGACGTAGAAATGCGGCCGGCGCCGGTCGTCGCGGACGAGAAACGTTGCTCCGTCCTCGAGCCGGCCGTAGACATGAACGACGGGGATGCGCCCGCCGTCTCGACCTTGGACGATCCGGTAGCTTGCCTGAAGGATGAAGCCGCGTGCGATCATTGGGGCTTAAGAGCCTGTCCGAGTAACGATGCGGTCAAAGCGGGCCCGGCATTAGGTATAGTTTCCGGCTCGAGGTCGTTCCACGTCCACCCGGCGCACCGGAAATAACGAGGAGAACCAGGGTATGTGCGATCATCACTTCGTAGAAGACATGAAGAAATATCTGCAGCGCGGCAACGTCACGCGGCGGGAGTTCGGCGCGATGTCCGCAGGCGTCGGCGTGGCGGCACTTCTGCCGAGGGCCGCAAATGCGCAAGACGTCGTCGAGTCCGACGTGGAGATCGAGACGCCGGACGGCGTCGCGGACTGCCACTTCGTCCACCCGTCCAGCGGCGCGCACGCAGGCGTTCTCGTCTGGCCGGACATTCTCGGCCTGCGGCCCGCCTTCCGCGAGATGGGCAGGCGGCTGGCCGAGTCCGGATACTCGGTCTTGACGGTCAATCCGTTCTACCGCCAGGCCCGCGCGCCCGTCGTTCCGGAGGGGGCGAGCTTCGCGGACGAATCGGTCCGCAACAAGGTGTTTCCGCTCATGCAATCACTGACGCCGGAAACGACGGCGACGGACGCACCCGCGTTCATCGCCTGGCTGGACGAGCAGGACGCGGTCGACACGAATCGCGGCATCGGGACCACCGGCTATTGCATGGGCGGGCCGCTCGTCATGCGAACGGCTGCGGCCGTGCCGAACCGGGTGGCCGGGGCGGCGACGTTTCACGGCGCGAACCTCGTCAGCGACTCGCCCGACAGCCCGCACCTTTTGATCCCGAAGATGAAGGCACAGTTCCTCGTCGCGATCGCGGATAACGACGACGAGCGACAGCCCGAAGCGAAGGACGTGCTGCGCCAGGCCTTCGCGGACGCCGGGTTGCAAGCCGAGATCGAGGTGTACGAAGGCGCCGCGCACGGCTGGTGCCCGCCCGACTCCGCCGTCTACAACATGGAGGCGGCGGAGCGCGCCTGGAGCCGGCTGCTCGCGCTCTTCGGCACCGCGCTCGCCTGATCAGCGCCTCCGGGGCGGAAGGAAACGGCGTCTGACACCCCCGAAAAAGGTGTCAGACACCTTTTCCACCGAACAGGTGTCAGACACCTTTTTTGCCGAAATGGTGTCTGACACCTTTTTTGCGCGGTCAATGCGTGAGCGCGTATACGGCGAAGTTCACGCCGAGGCGAATCGCCAGGTTCGCGGCCTCTTGGGGGTACCGGTACTCGTCGGCGCGCTGCCAGCCGTCGGCGATGTCGTTGTTGTACGCGATCATGACCATCACGCGGCCGTCGTCGTCGAGGATCGCGCGCCAGTGCGGCGTCGCGCCGTCGTTGCGGTAACCGCGCGGCAAATGCTGCCACGTGGGGACCTGGGGGCGCTCCGTCAGATCGTAGACCACGTGAAAGAGCGGATGATCGTCCGGTAGCTCGACGATCGGCCGGTCCGGAAACACGCGCCGGATCCCTTCGAAGAACCCCGCCCACTCGTACGTGCCGTAGAAGCTGTCGCAGAGGAGGAAGCCGCCGCGCAGCAGATACTCGCGAAGCTTCGCGGCCTGCGAGTCGGTGAGGTCCCAGGCGCCGACGAGCCCGGAGATCAGGAACGGCCAATAGTAGACGTCGATCTCGTCGTCGAGGTTCACGGGCTGCTCGACGAGTCGCACGTCGATCGTCGTCAGGCGCTCGAGCAGGCGCGCGAACGTACGGTCGCCTTCCGGATAATCCACGGTCCACGCCGTGCCGCCGCGCCGCCAATCGCCGGGACCGACGCCGAGCGCGAAGCCGGTGCGCGACTGCGGGAACATCAGGCGGCCGACGACGAACTCCGCGGGCTCGCGGTCGTGGTCGGCAGGCAGCTTGCGCGCCCGGTACCAGCCGCCCTCGATGCCCGGATATTCGCGCCACGCCTTCTGCGCCCACGCCCCCTCCGCCGCGAGGCACAGGACCAGCAGGGCGAGCAGCAGGTGCGTTGCGTGCCGGACATGCATTGCGTGCGTTAGGTGCCGGACACCATTCGCCCTATTCGCCGTCGTCGGACGCGAAGGCCCTTTCCGCGGCCCCCTCGAGCAGATTCTCGAGGGCGAGATCGGGGTACTTCTCGAGCATCTTCGCCTCGAGCTCCTCCCCGGAGCTCGACGAGGCTACGGCTTCGCGAAAGTCCGCGATGTACGTGCGCATGAAGTCGATCGCACCGGGGTCGTTCGGCGCGCCTTGCCGCTGGTGACCGGCGACGAGGATGGCCGGATCGAGCGCCTCGATGCGATCGAAGGTCGCGAAAAGAGCCGCCGGATCCTCCGGCGGAGAGAAATGCGACGCGTTGAAAACGATATCGCCCGCAACCACGGCGTCGAGCGCGGGCACGTAAACGAACGAATTTCCGGGCCCGTCGCCCATCAGTCCCCCCGTAATCGGCAGCTCGTGGCCCTCGATCGTCAGCGCCCCTTCGATCGGCTCCGGCATGATCGGCGTCGCCGAGGGCAAATCGTCGCCGTACGTCGCGTACCAGAAATTACGCCGCGCCGGCCACGCCGTCGCGATCCGCTCGCGCACTTCCGGCAGCGCCACGTATCGGGCGTTCGGGAACGCCTCCTTGATCGCAGCCACGCCGAGGAAGTGATCCGGGTGCGCGTGCGTGGTGTAGATCGTCGTCAGCGTGCGCCCGGTGGCCTCGATCCGGTCGACGACCTGCCTCGCCTCGCTCAACAGGAACTGCGGGTCGATCAGGATCAGCTCGCGCTCGCCGTAGATCAGCGTCGACGTGACCGAGAAGCCGTGTGGCGACGACGTGTAGACCTCGAGGTGCAGCGGCGACGGCGAGGCAGCCTCCTGTGCAATCGAAGCCGCACCGAAGCCCGCGACGAGCACCGACGAAACGACAGCCAAGACGTGGTTCTTCTTCATATCGACTCGCTCGTTGTTCCTTTTCGGGGGCGCGCCGCCATGTTTGAAGAGCGCGAGCGCAGTGTCAAGGCGCGCTCGCGCGCCGGAGCTCCTCCGCCGGCACCCACGTCCCGTGCACCTGATTGCGAAGCCGCATCGGCATCTTGATCCGCGCGATCGGTCCGCGCTCCGGATGCTCCGCCTCGAGCAGGAAGATTTCCGAGGACATCGTCTCGTGAAAATCGACGGCGAAGACGAGGTAGCCCTCATGATCCGGCACCCGCGAAGGCACGTGCACGTGCTCCTGAACGGTATGCGCCGGCCCCGGGCTGAACGTGCGCAGCTCGCCCGTCCGAAGATCGATCCGCACGATCGTGTTGAACCCCGCACCGACCGGCCCGGCGAGCCGCGGAGGGCCCTTCTCCGGATCGAAAAGCTGGTAGTAGCCGATCGCGTAGGCCTTCATGTGATCCTTGCGGGCCACGATCGGAAAATCGCCCCCCGGCCCGAGTCGAGTCTCGCGCCACGTGTCCGTCGCGCCGCCGAGATCGAAGGTCCAGCGCACGAGACCGCTGTGCTCCCCGGGCACGAACGGCCCTTCGAGCCCGGAGGCTTCGCGGATGAACGGGAACATGATCTCGTCGAGAACGCCGAAATCGAGATGCACGAGGTCGCCCTCGGTATGCGCGTTCATGAAATGGAAGAACGAGCGGGCCGGGCCGCGGAACCAACGGATTTCGTCCACGCCGCCTTCTCGAGGCATGATGCCGACCACCGTCCCCTTTTCGGGCTCCCATACCCAATGCGGTCCGCCGGCTCGCAGCCTCGCCTCATCCGCCGTGACCGGCTGGAACGGAAAGATCACGTGCTCCTCCGTCACGGCGAAGTCGTGCACGAGCCCCACGTACGGCGCTTCGAACCAGCTCTCGCGGACGAGCCGCCCCGCCCGGTCCGCGACGCAGAACGCGACGTCGCGCGACGCGAGGCCGCCGGCCTCGTAGCCGAAAAAGAGCATCTCCCCGGTGTCGTAGTCGATGCGCGGATGCGCCGTCATCGTGCGGCTCTCGAGACGGCCGCCGAAGTCGTACTCGCCGAGAGTCTCGAGCGTGTCGGGATCGAGCTCGATAGGCCGGCCGTCTTCCTTCGTCGCGAGCAGCTTGCCGGCGTGATGAACCGGCGTAGTGTTCGCCGTGCTGCGCCCCGGCTTGCCCTGCACGGACGGGTCGTCGGTGAACGGATTGCGGTAGAGCCCATAAAGCGACCGACGCGCCGCGCGCTCGTTCTTCAAGCGCTCCGTCATCACGTAGCGGCTCTTGTAGTCCACGTGGCCGTCCTCGAACGTGAACATCGACACCATGCCGTCGCCGGAAAGATACGTATCGCGGCCGAGCATCGGCGGGTACTGCGGGTCCGGCGTCTCGCGGTACCAGCGTCCGCGAATCTCGGCCGGTATCTCGCCCTCGACGACGAGGTCGTAGATGTCGCACTCGATACGCAACGGCTGATTGAATCCGGCGAAGTCCATCGTGTCCGGGAAAGGTGTCGTCATTGGGCGTCCCTCTGGTCGAAAGCGATGGTCGAAGGGCCGAAGCCCGGTCACGCGTAGCGGGAATTGATCTCGCTCAGCTGGCCGTTCAGCGTCCAGTAGTCGTACACGATGCCGATCAGAAACAGCCCGCCGGTCAGGAGATAGAGGATCCCCGTGATCCACTTCTCCATGTAGAACCGGTGGATGCCGAAAACCCCGAGGAAGGTCAGCAGAATCCACGCCACGTTGTAGTTCTTCGGTCCGGGGGTGTAACGCACTTCCGCGACGCGGTCCATCCATGGAATCAGGAAGAGGTCGACGATCCAGCCGATGAAGAGCAAACCGAGGGTGAAAAACCAGATCGTGCCGGTAATCGGCCGGCCGTAGTAGAAGCGGTGGGCGCCCATGAAGCCGAAGATCCAAAGGACGTACCCGATCAGCATGTTGTGCATCCGGACGCCTCCCGAGAGGTCGCGTGGGCCGGCGAAGCGCGGCCGGGCACGACTTTACCTCAAACGGCGCGGCGGACGGCGATCGACGGCGCTTGCGGAGCAGCAATCGACGGCGCGCACGGATCGGCGATCGACGGCGCGCGTGGACCTGCGGCAGCCGGCGCCGGCGCCCGGCGCGGCCTCCGGCGTCCGGCCCGCGCGCTATGGCGCAGCAGGAGGTGGCGCACGATGGTGACGAAATCGTCGATCTCGTCCAAAACTTGAAACAGACGTTCCATGCGATCCGGCCCTTCGGCTGTTCCCTCAGCTCTTTTCAAACACGGCCCGCAGCACGCCGCGTTCCGCCGGGCAAGCGAGGACACCGGGCAATTTTCGGGCCATCCGGGGGACGGCGAGGCCTCGCATGGCCGGAAGGTCTCGCGCCGAAAGGCGTCGCGCGGCCGGAAGGTGTGCCGAAAGGCGTCGCGCAACCGGAAGGCCGCGCCGAGAGGCATCGCGCGGCCCGAAGGTCGCGCCGTGAGGCGCCGCGTTGCCCGAAGGTCGCGCCGTGGGGCGCCGCGTGGCCGGGAAGGCCGGCGTGGAAGGACATGCCCCCGGGGCGGCGAGGCTCGCGCGCGTCAGTAAACGAGATCCCGGCGCACCTTGCCGCGGAACACGTAGTACGAGTAGGTCGTGTAGAACAGGATCGCGGGCAGCGTGATCGCGGCGCCGACCAGCATGAAAATCTGACTGGACGGCGCCGCCGACGCTTCCCAGTAAGGGATCTCGTGCGGAACGATGTTCGGCCAGAGGCTGATCGCGAGGCCGGCGTATCCGAGGGTGAAGAGGACCATCGTCAGCACGAACGGCGCGATCAAGCGCCCCCGCGTCGTCGTGTACCAGTGCAGAAAGCCGGTCACGACCGTCAGGAGCGGCACCTGGGAGAGCACGTAGAAGTTCGGCAGCGAGAACCAACGCTGCTGAATCGTCTCGTTCAGGAACGCGACCCATACGCTGATTACGGCGATCGCGCCGAGCACGACGATCAGCAGGCGCACCGACACCCGGCGCGCCCACCGCTCGAGCTCTCCCGGCCCCTTGATGATCAGCCAGGTGCTCCCGAGCAGCGCGTAGCCGGCGATCAGCGCGACGCCGACGAGCAGGCCGAACGGCGTCAGCCAGCCGAGCGTGCCGCCAGCGTAAGCGCCGCCCTCGATCTCGAAGCCGCGGACGAACGCGCCGAGCACGATGCCTTGCGCGAACGTGGCCACGAGCGAGCCGATCTGGAACGAACGATCCCAGATTTTGCGGCTGCGGCTCGCCTTGAAGCGGAATTCGAACGCGATCCCGCGGAAAATCAGGCCGAAGAGCATGAAGATGAACGGCAGGTAGAGCGCCGGCAGGACGATCGCGAAGGCTTCGGGGAACATCGCGAAGAGGCCGCCGGCGCCGAGGACGAGCCACGTCTCGTTACCGTCCCAGATCGGCGCGACCGACATCATCATCGTGCCGCGGTTCTCGTCGCTCGGCGCAAAGGGAAACAGGATGCCAATGCCGAGGACGAAGCCGTCGAGCAGAACGTACATGAAGATCGCGAACGCGATCAGCGCGAGCCAGACGAGGTCGAGCCACTCCCCCGCCATCACCCCGGCTCCTCGATCGAATCGCCCGGCACGGACAGCGGCCGCCGCACCGTCGGCGTATCCGGGCGCGCGGGCTCGGCCTCGAGGGGACCGTGCCGGATCAGCTTCATCACGTAGTAGGCGCCGGCGCCGAACACCACGCCGTAAACGAGAACGAACAGCGCGAGCGTCGTGCCTACGCTCGCGCTCGGCACCGGCGAGACGCCTTCCGCGGTCCGCAGCAGACCGTAGATCAGATACGGCTGGCGGCCGACCTCGGTCGTGAACCAGCCCGCGAGCAGGGCGACGAGCCCGGCCGGCGCCGCGTAGCGGAACGCACGCAGCAGCCAGCGGGTTCGCTCCAGCGTGCCGCGCCAAAGGTGCACGAGCGCGATCCAGGCGAGCGCGAGCATCACGAGACCCAAGCCGACCATCACCCGGAACGAGTAGAACACCCACGCGACCGGGGGGCGCTCGTTCGGCGGAAAATCCTTCAAGCCCGCGACGCGCGCGTCGAGATCGTGATGGAGGATCAGGCTGCCGAGGCCGGGGACGGCCATCTCGAGCCGGTTGCGCTCGGCCTCCTGATCGGGCACGGCGAAAAAAATCAGCGGGGCGCGGGTTTGCGACTCCCAATGGCCCTCGATGGCCGCGACCTTTACCGGCTGGTGCTCCTGCGTGTTGAGGCCGTGCAAGTCGCCGATCACGATCTGGATCGGCACGACGATGCTCGCGAAGATCACCGCGAGACGAAGCGTCGCTCCCGCACGCCGTGGAAACCGGCCTTCGAGCAGATGCGTGGCCGCAACGCCCGCGATGATGAAGCAGGTCGAGAGAAACGCCGCGGTCACCATGTGCGCGAGGCGGTACGGGAACGACGGGTTGAAGATGACTTCCAGCCAGCTTTCGGCGTAGAACACGCCGTCCTCGTAGCGGTGTCCCGCGGGCGTCTGCATCCAGCTGTTGGCGGCGAGAATCCAGAACGCCGAGAGCAGCGTCCCGAGCGCGACCATGCACGTGGCGAAGAAA
The DNA here is from genome assembly GCA_036381015.1 of Gammaproteobacteria bacterium. NCBI lineage: Bacteria > Pseudomonadati > Pseudomonadota > Gammaproteobacteria > Gammaproteobacteria bacterium. The sequence goes on along the minus strand of DASVDR010000037.1, from coordinate 98,035 downwards.
TGCACGCCGCGGGACACGCGTTGCGCTCCGAAGAGCATGACGCCGAGGAACGTGGCCTCGAGAAAGAAGGCCGTCATCACCTCGTAGCCGTGCAACGGCCCGATGATGTTGCCGGCCGCCTCGCTGAAGCCGCTCCAGTTCGTGCCGAACTGGAAGCTCATGACGATGCCCGAGACGACGCCGAGACCGAACGAGACGGCGAAGATCTTGAGCCAGAACTGATAGAGGCTCTGGTAGGCCGGCTTGCCCGTGCGAAGCCAAAGGAGCTCGAGCATCGCGAGCCAGCTCGCGAGCCCGATCGTGAACGCCGGGAACATGATGTGGAACGCGATCGTGAAAGCGAACTGGATTCTCGCCAACAGGACCGCGTCCATGGCCTTCAGCCCTCGACGCTCATGTCGGGAACGTCATGTTCGGCTACCTAACGCACGCGACTCACGTCCACCCGGTGCACACCGCTCATGTCCAGCACACGATACACATCCTACGCACTCGTGTCCGCCACCCGATGCATGCTCAATGGGCGAGCGGATCGGGGCGAATTTGAAAGCGCACGAGCTTGCCGCGCGTGCCCTTGCCGCCCTCGATGTGCCAGACCAGGTGCGTGCCGTAGTTCGCGTAGAGGGCGCGGCCCTTCCAGCCGGCGCTCGGATCGTCGATGCGACCGTCCATCCCGCGATGGTAGAAGCCGAGCGGGTACGGCACGCGGAACGTGAGCCACTCTCCGGTTTCCGGGTCGAGCGCGAGCAGCGCGTCGGAGTTCGAGCCGGTGGCGAACGGCGTGTTCTCGCCGAGCCCCGAGACGTTGTGCTGGTCCACCCAGTTGTAATAGTGGAAATCGGTTGGCACGTCGGTGCCTTTCAGGTTCGGCCCATCCGTCTCGTAGAGCGTCCAGCCCTGCGGGCACAGCTCGCCGAGATGCGCCTCGGGGCCGTTCAGCACGTCGCACTTCGAGCGGTCGAAGCTCGCGAGGTGGCTGCTTGCGGCGAGCGCCGTCCAGACGATGCCGTTCGAATCGATGTCGATGCCGCGCGGATCCAAGCCTCCCTCGGGCACCTTGTAGACCTCGGTGATGCAGGTCTCCGGCGGATTGTCGCCTCGGTCGACGCGGACGATGTAGCCGGGGAACTCCTCGGATGCGCCCCATACCGCGCCGTCGACCGGGCTCGGGATGACCGAGTAGAGGTTGAAGCGGACCTCCGTGTCGCGGCTCGGATCGAACTCGCCGTCCGGCGCGTTCCACGGCTTCGTGATGCGCCCGTCGCCGTTGGTGTCGACCACCTGCGGGCACCAGCCTTGCGAAGCCTGCTCGTCACGCGTGAGGTCGTACTGGCGGGTATTGATCCAGCCGACGATCGGGCCGAGCAGCTCGTTGAAGTAGAGCGTGTGGTCGGCGTCGTTGTCGAACTGCAAGTGGTGCGTGCTGAAGCACGTGTCGATCAGCACGAACTCGCCGGTGCTCGGGTCGTAGTACGACGCCTGCCGAGCGCTGAAGTTCAGCGGATAGTACTGCGCGAACTTGTTGTCCGAGCCCGGCCGGCACCAGGCCGGCTGCTCGTTGCGGATCTTCGACGTCATCCACACCCGGCCCTTGTGATCCATCATCGGATTGTGGGGGTCGGCCGGATTCTCGAGCCCCCAAAGGTGCTCGTTCCCCCAGAAGTTCGACGGCATGCCGGGAGGCGGGAAGCGCGAGTTGACCTTGCGCGGATCCTCCCGGGTGGGAATCGTCAGCTCGTAGGTGTCGTTCTCGATGGGGTCGAGCACCGTGAGCTTGCCGTGCCCCGACGAGACGGCGTAGATCGGCCCGTAGGCATTGACCGTGGGGTCGTTCTTGTCGGTGGCGACCTCGTCGTGCATGAACGAGGTCTCGACGCCCCAGTCCCAAAGCGTCAGGACGACGTTGCGCTCGATGCCTTCCGGCCGCGGCGGCTGGGGAGGCACTTCGCCCGCGGCGATCCGACTCGTCCAATCGGCGAAGACGCGGGAGGCCGCCTGCGTGCCGAAGGTCGCGAACGCCCCGGCCATCGAGCTGCCGCGCACGCCGAGCTGCGTGCGATAGATCCACGCCTCCTCGGGCGTCGCGAAGCCGAGGTGATCCATGTGATCGAGCGTGCGCGTGATGTGATTGCCCAGCTGGTGGCAGAAATTGCACGCGCTCTTCAAGTTATAGATCCAGTGCTGCTGCGTGAGCATCTGCGGGGAGATGCCGTTCCCCTCGGGGCCGGTGCCCGGAAACGCGCTCTTCGGCGGCGGCTCGTACAGCGACATCCAATAGTTGCCCGGATAGACTTGGGCGGCCTCCTGCGGCGTCTTGGCGACGACGGCATCGAGCTCGAGCTCGTGGTCTCCGGGGCGGCCTTCGATCGGCTCGGAATCGACGAGCCCGTACCCGCGAACCCACACGCGGTAGGTCGCCTCCGGCATCTGCGGCAGCACGAAGCGGCCGTCGTCGTCCGTCACGACGATCTTGATGAAGGGCGTCTTCAACTCCGAAGTCTCCGCGATGACCCACACGCCGGCCTCCGGACCCTCTTCGCTCTCGACGACTCCCGCGATGTACCCCTCGGGGATCTGCTCGGCGCGCTGCGCGTGCGCGGCACCGAACGCCGCAGCGGCCGCAGCGGCCGCGCCGACTCGCAATGCCAATCCCCGAATCCGCCGACGCATGAGCTCACTCATCGAACTTCCTCTCCAGCAAAAAGGGGCGAGAGCGCCGGCGAATTTCTCTTCTTGCTCATGCCGGCTCCGTGCCCCGAGAGAAGCGATTGTACCGACGATCGCGGCCGGCCGGTCAAGCAGCGCAAGAAGCCGCCGGAAGGGGCTCTTCCGGCCGACCCGTCAGGTCTTCGCGCCGCTCGCGAGCGTGCCGTCCCGTTCCGCGCTCGCGAGCCACTCCCGAATGACCTTCGCCTTGTTCGCGAGGTGCAGCGCGAGGATCTCCTTCAGCCGCTCGCTGTCCCGGTGGACGAGGGCATCGAGAATGCGCTCGTGCTCGCTCATCACCTCGTTCCACCGCGGACGAGAGAGGTTCGCCATGTAGCGGCCGCGGCGGATGCGCACCGAGATCCGGCGGTAGGCGTCGGCAAGCTCCCGATTCCCGGCGCAATCGATGATCTTCTGATGGATTTTCTGATTCAGCTCGAAGTACGTCACGAGATCGCCCGCCTCGTGGCATCCGCGCATCTTCTCGTGGAGGCGCCTGACCTCGTCGATGTCCTCATCCGACGCTCGGCGGCACGCGAGCTCGCCGCCGAGCGCCTCCAGCACGGCCATCACCTGGAACATGTCCTCGGCGTCGGCGCGCGTGATCGTGGTGACTACCGCGCCGCGGTTCGGCAGAAGCTTTACGAGCCCTTCCGAGGAGAGGATCTTCACCGCTTCGCGCAGCGGCGTGCGTGAGATTCCGAACCTCTGCGTGAGCAACCGCTCGTTGAGGCGCTCGCCGGGCGCCAGCTCTCCGCGCGTGATCAGCTCCCGCAACCGGTCCGCCACCTCGTCGTGCAGCGGCCGCGGACGAATGGCTTCGAGCGTCTTCATCTCTCGTAAGTGGAAGTTCTTCGAATTCGCTTCCGCAGCTTACCATATCTCGTAATCGAGACTGTCCCCGCGATCGGCGCACCTCGGCGCGTTTCCGGTCTGCGATACTAGCGAGGCGCGGCGGCGAGATCGAGGCTGATCGAGACGAGCTTCGGGTCGTCCGGCACGTTCTCCTGCTCGAAGCCGATCTCCTTCGCGAGCGCGAGCATGTTGTGGTTCTCGCGCAGCACGAGGCCGTTCATGCGCTCGAGCCGGCGCTCGCGGGCGATGTCGATCAGCCGGCGCAGCAACCGCGTCGCGATACCCCGCTGCCGCCATTCGTCCGCGACCACGACGGCGAACTCGCAGCTTCGGCCGTCGGCGTTCACGACGTAGCGCGCCACGCCGACCTGCTCCTCGCCCCGTTCGGTCTCGACGACCGCGATCAGCGCCATCTCGCGGTCGTAGTCGATTTGCGTGAACCGCGACAGCATTTCGGGCGTCAGCGACCGCAGCGAGTACATGAAGCGCAGGTATCGCGACCGCTCCGAGAGATTTTCGACGAAGCGCTTCTCGATCAGCGCGTCCTCGGGCCTGATCGGCCGGATCTCGAGCGGCACCCCGTCGCGCAACACGTACGGGCGGGCCAAGCGGCTCGGGTACGGATGGATCGCCATGTGCGCGTACGGACGGGCGTCCGGGTCGACGGGACGCACGACCACGCGCGCGTCGAGCGCGGCCGCCCCGTGCTCGTCGACGACGAGCGGGTTGACGTCGAGCTCGTCGATCCACGGCAGCTCGCACGCCATCTCCGACACCCGCAGCACGGCTTCCACGAGCGCGTCGCGGCTCGCCGGCGGCTTGCCGCGGAACGCGTCGAGGTACTTCGCGGCGCGCGTTCGATCGATGAGACGCTCCGCGAGGTAGCGGTTCAGCGGCGGCAGGGCGACCGCCCGATCGGCGACGATCTCGACGAGAGTGCCGCCGAGGCCCACGCTGATCACCGGTCCGAAGACCGGATCGCGCACGACGCCGAGCATCAGCTCGCGCCCATGGGGCACGCGGTACATCGGCTCGAGCAGCACGCCTTCGATGCGCGCGTCGGGCCGGGCTGCGGCTGTGCGCGCGACGATCTCGCGAAACGCGGCGGCCGCTTGCGCCTCCCCTTCGATACCGAGCCGCACGCCCCCGACGTCGGTCTTGTGCGTGATGTCCGGCGACAAGAGCTTCATCGCCACCGGGAAGCCGATCTCGCGCGCCCGCACGGCCGCATCCTCCTCGTCGCGCGCGACCGCCGCCGGCAGCACGGGAACGTGAAACGCGGCGAGGAGCGACTTCGACTCGAGCGGGTCGAGCACGCGGCGCCCGGCGCGGAGCGCCGCCTCGATGACGCGCCGAGCCGCGTCGAGATCCGGCGGGTCCCGACGGCGCAACGGCGGCGGCACTTGCAGCAGCAGCTCCTGGTTACGGCGATGCGCCGCGATCGCCGCGTACGCCTCGACCGCGTCCTCCGGCGTGCGGAACGTCGGGATGCCGTGCTCGCGAAACAGACGCCAGCTTTCCCGCATCGATGCATCGCCGATCCAGCACGTCAGGATCGGCTTCTCGGTGCCGCGTGCCGCGTCGATCACGGCGCTCGCGACGTCGCCCGGCGACGTGAGCGCCTGCGGGATCAGGATCGCGAGGATGCCGTCGACGCCGGGGTCCGCGGCGCAGACACGCAGCGCGGCGGCGTAGCGGGCGGCGTCCGCGTCTCCGAGGACGTCGATCGGATTGCCGCGGGACCAGGCCGCGGGCAGGATGCGGTCGAGCTCGGCCTGCGTCGTCTCTGCGAGCCGCGCGAGCTCGATCCCTTTGTCCGCGGCCGCGTCCGCGGCCATCACGGCCGGCCCCCCGCCGTTCGTGACGATCGCGAGGCGCGGCCCGCGCGTCGTGAGCCCGGCGTTCAACGTCTCGGCAACGGCGAAGAAATCCGCGTACTCGAGCACGCGCACGACGCCGGCCCGGCGAAGCGCGGCCGCGAACACGTCGTCGGCGCCGACCAGCGCGCCCGTGTGCGAGACGGCCGCCCGGCCGCCGGCGGCATGCCGGCCGACCTTCATGACGACGATCGGCTTGGCGCGCGAGACCGCGCGCAGCGCGCTCATGAAACGGCGCGCGTCGTGCACGCCTTCGACGTAGAGCATGATCGCGCGCGTCTCGCCGTCGAGCAGGAGGTAGTCCAGGATCTCGCCGAAGTCGACGTCGGCGCCGATGCCGGTCGAGACGACGCACGAGAACCCGATGTCGCGCACGCTCGCCCAATCGAGCAGTGCCGTGCAGACCGCGCCCGACTGGGAGACGAGCGCGACGTGCCCCGGCTTCGCCATCGCCTGGCTGAAGCTCGCGTTGAGCTTCGCCGCGGGGCGCAGCACGCCGAGGCAGTTCGGCCCGATGAAACGGATGCCGCGCCGCTTCGCGACGTCCACCGCCCGATCCTCGAGCGCGCGCCCCGTCGGCCCGCTCTCGCGGAAGCCGCCGGAAAGGATCACCGCGGCCCGGATGCCGGCCTCGCCGCACTCGTCGAGCACGCGGGGCACGACGCGGGCCGGCGCGACGATCACGGCGAGGTCCGTCGGCGCGCCGATCTCCACCGCGCTCCGGTAGCAACGCCGCCCGAGCACCTCCGCGTACTTCGGGTTGACCGGATGGACCTCGCCGTCGAAGCCCGCGTCGAGCAGATTGCGGAGCACGACGGTCCCGAGCGAGCCGGGCCGCTCGCTCGCGCCGATCAGCGCGACCGACGCAGGCTCGAAGATGCGGGCGATCTCGAAGCCCGCACGGCCGGGGCGGATACCGGGCTTCGTGGACGGCGCGTCGCCGTGTGACTTCATCCGCAAGACTCCCCCCTGGAGCGCCTGCAACCCTCGTGCCGTCGCCGCAATCGGCGGCGCCGCGGCCGACGGCTGCAAAGCCCGCGCTCGGTCAAGGCAGCGTTGCGCCGAGCAGCCGCGGGACCGCCGCGCATCGGTTCCGCGGCGACAGCGGTAACGGTTCCACGTTACGCTGACCGCATGGTCGCCGTGCCCGCGGAACGCCCGAAGAGCCGCTCGCTGAAGCCGTTGCGCGCGCTGCCGCCGCTGCTGCGCCCGCATCGGCGCATCCTCGCGGCCGCCGTGGCCGCGCTCCTGATCGCCGCCGCGGCGCAGCTCGCGCTGCCGATCGCGTTGCGCTTCCTGATCGACCAGGGGCTCGCACCGCGAGACGCCGAGACGATCGATCGCTATTTTCTCGCCTTCCTCGGCGCCGCCGGCGTGCTCGGCGCGTTCGCCGCCCTGCGCTACTACCTGATCAGCTGGCTCGGCGAGCGCGTCGTCGCGGACCTGCGCACCGCAGTATACGACCGCGTGATTCGGCTCGACCCCGCCTTCTTCGAGATCACGCGAACCGGCGAGGTGCTGTCGAGACTGACGACGGACACGACGCTCGTGCAGTCGATCGCAGGCGTCGGCATCTCGATCACGCTGCGCTCGGGCGTGATGCTCGTCGGGTCGCTCGGGCTGCTCGTCGCGACGAGCCCGGTCCTGACCGGCATGATTCTGCTGCTGATGCCCGCGGTCGTCGTGCCGCTGATCGTCCTCGGCCGCCGCGTACGCCGCCTATCCCGCGACTCCCAGGATCGGATCGCCGACGCGAGCGCGCTGGCGGGCGAGACGATCAACGCGGTGCAGACGGTGCAGGCCTTCACGCTCGAGACTCTCCAAGCGCGGCGCTTTCGCGACGCGGTCGAGCACTCCTTCCGCGTCGCGGTCCGACGAATCGGCGTACGCGCGGTGCTGACGGCGCTCGCCACGATGCTCGTGTTCGGCGCGATCACGCTCGTGCTCTGGGTCGGCGCGCATCAAGTCATTCGCGGAGGGCTGACGTTCGGGCAGCTCGGTCAGTTCCTGCTCTATGCCGGCTATCTCGGCGTCTCGGCGGCGTCGCTCAGCGAGATGTGGAGCGAGGTGCAGCGCGCGGCCGGGGCGCTGGAGCGGCTCGTCGAGCTCCAGCACGCATTGCCGTCGATCCGCACGCCGGCGCATCCCGTCGCGCTGCCGACGCCGGGCGAAGGCCGCATCCGCTTCGACCGCGTGACCTTTCGCTATCCGTCGCGCCCGCAGTCGCCCGCGCTCGAAGACTTCTCGCTCGAGATCCGGCCGGGGGAGACCGTCGCGTTCGTCGGGCCGTCCGGCGCCGGGAAGAGCACGACGTTTCAGCTGCTGCTTCGGTATTACGATCCGACGGCGGGACGCATCCTGATCGACGGCGTCGACATCGCGGAGGCGCGGCCCGAGGACGTGCGCTGCCGCATCGGCCTGGTCCCGCAGGACACGGTGCTGTTCGGTGCGACCGCGCGCGAGAACATCCGCTACGGTCGGCCGGATGCGAGCGATGCGGAAATCGAGGCGGCCGCGCGCGCGGCCGCCGCCGACGAGTTCCTCCGCGCGCTTCCGGAAGGCTACGACACGTTCCTCGGCGAGCGGGGGATGCGGCTCTCCGGCGGGCAACGCCAGCGCATCGCGATCGCCAGAGCGCTCCTCAAGGATCCGCCGATCCTGCTGCTCGACGAAGCGACGAGCGCGCTCGATGCAGACAGCGAGCGGCTCGTGCAGCAGGCGCTCGAGCGCCTGATGGAGCATCGCACGACGATCGTGATCGCCCACCGCCTCGCGACGGTTCGCAAGGCCGACCGCCTCGTCGTGCTGAACGAAGGGCGGATCGTCGCGGTCGGATCGCACGCCGAGCTGCTCGAGACGAGCGCCCTCTACGCCCGGCTCGCGGAGCTTCAGCTCACCGTCGACGCGCCGTCGGCCGTGCCGGACCTAGTGTGAATGTGAATGTGAATGCGACGTCTCGCAAATATCTATTCATCGTGCTTGCCGGGACGCTCGCGGGCACGGACGCCCGCGAGCGAGCCTACAGGGACGTATTCACGGCGGTCCCGGCAAGCACGATGCATAGATGTTTGCGGGACACGATAGTTGGGTTCCGCCTTCAAAGGCACTTCGCGATCTCGGTGTAGTCGACGGGCTTCGTCAGATGCCGGTCGATGCCGGCGTGCGCGGAACGCTCGCGGTCTGCACGCTGGCCGTAGCCGCTGATCGCGATCAGCTTCAGCCCGGTCCCGCCGGCGGACTGTTCGCGCAGCGCGCGCGCAAGCTGCCACCCGTCCATGTCCGGCAGCCCGAGGTCGAGCAGCACGACTTGCGGCGCGAACGCCCGCGCGATCTCGAGCGCCGAGTGCGCGTCGCCCGCGGCCCGCACCTCGTGCCCGGAACTCTCGAGCAGCATGGCGAGGCTGTGCGCGGCGTCCTCGTTATCGTCGACGACGAGGATCCGGCGCGCCGGCAGCGCCGGCGCTGCGGGCTCGGGCCTCGCGCCGGATACCCGGGCCGCACCGCCCGCGAGCGGCAGCCGCACGATGAACGCGGCTCCGCGACCCTCCCCCTCGCTCTTCGCCTCGACCTTGCCGTCGTGCAGATCGACGAGCCGCTTGACCAGGGACAAGCCGAGCCCGAGGCTGCCGTCGTCACGCCGCTCGTCGACGCGGGTGAACGGGTCGAAGAGGTGCGGCAACGCTTCCTTCGCGATGCCGATTCCGCTGTCGCGCACGGTGACCACCGCCCATCCTCGGTCCTCCTCGAGCGTGATCTCGATTCGGCCGCCGGCCGGCGTGAACTTCGCCGCATTGTTCACGAGATTCGTGACGACCTGCGCGAGCCGCACGGGATCGCCGTCGACGTGCACCGGCGCATCGGGCTCGGCGCGCACGATCGTATGCTCGCGCGCCGTGACGAGCGGCTCGCTCGTCTCGACGGAGTGGCGCAGCACGTCGCGCATGTCGAGCTTCTGCCGCCGGAGAACGATCTTGCCCGTCGTGATTCGGGACGTATCGAGCAAGTCGTCGACGAGCCTCGTCAGGTGCTCGAGCTGACGCTCGATCATTTCCTTGAGCTCGCGCACGCCGGGTTCCGCCGGAAGGCGGCGGCCGAGCAGCTCCGTCGCCGTCGTCAACGGCGCGAGCGGATTCCTGAGCTCGTGCGCGAGCGCGGCAAGGAACTCGTCCTTGCGCCGGGCGGCGTTCTCCAGCGCCTGCTCGGCGAGCTTGCGCTCCGTGATGTCGATGATCGAGCCGATGTAGCCTTTGAACTTCTTGCCGGGACTGAAGCGCGGCACGGCGGCCTGAAGGGCCCAGCGGTACTCGCCGTCGCGGCGGCGCAGCCGAAACTCGCTGCGGAACGGCTCGAGCCGCGCCTGGGCGTTGCGGAACGCTTCCGCCAGCGTCTCGCGGTCCTCGGGATCGACGGCATCGAGCCAACCCGCGCCGAGCCCGCTCGCCGGCGGGAACCCCGTGAACTCGTACCAGCTGCGCGACAGGAACGTGAACGCGCCGTCGGGCGCGCTGACCCAGACCATGAACGGCGCGTGATCCGCCATCTGGCGAAACCGCGCCTCGCTTTCGCGGAGCTGCGCCTCGGCGAGCCGTCGCTCGGTGATCTCCTGCACGACGGCGGCAAGCCCTACGATCTGCCCGCGCACCCGTACCGGGAAGAAGTCCTCCTTCCACGTGCGCGTCTCTCCCGGGCGCGCCGGCGTCTCGCCCCGTACCTCGACGCCGAGCCACGGCTCGCCGCTCGCGAGAATCTCGCGCCATTTGAGGTAAAGCTCGTCGGTCTCCTCGATGTCCGGGAGCAGCTCGTCGATCCGGCGCCCGATGTGCGCGTCGACCGGCAAGCCGTGCATCTCGGCGAGACGCTCGTTGATACGCTGGAAGCGCAGGTCGCGGTCCCAGAATCCGAGTCCGATCGGCGCGGCGGCGAAGATCGCGTCGAGCAGCGCGTTTGCCTCGCGCTCCCGCTCGCCCGCGAGCGCGGCCGCGAGCTCCGCGTGCTTGCGGTGCGTGATGTCTTCGCTGATGCCGACCCAGCCCCGGACCGTGTCGTCGTCGTTCATCAGCGGCACGGCGCGAATGCGCACCCAGCGCCAGTCGCCGCTCGCATGTCGGACTCGAAGCTCCTCGTCCACCGAGGAGCGGCGCTCGACCGCCGCACGCCAACGGGCGCGAGCATCCGCCGCGTCGTCCGGATGAGCGGCGCCGAGCCACCCGGCATGCACCCAGTCCTCCTCCGACTGCCCGGTGAACGCGCGCCAGGACGGCGAGTCCTCGATCCCCCGCCCTTCGGCGTCGCACGTCCACGTGACCGGCGACGAGACGTCGATCAGCGCACGGGCGCGGGCCTCCTCGGCGCGCTTCCGCGGCGTGATGTCGAGAGCGACGCCGAGCACGCGGACCGGCCGCCGCTCCGCGCCCTGGCCTTCGAACAGGGTCCTGCCCTTCACCAGGAGCCAGCGGATCGTGCCGTCGGCGCCGAGGGCGCGATGCTCGGACTCGAAGTGGCCGTCTCCGGACGGATCGTTCGATCTCCGGATCGCCGCCTCGACGCGCGGCCGGTCGTCGGGATGGACGTGCTCCGGGACGATCCCTTCGGCGCCGAAGGTGCCCGAGTCGGGCGGGAGGCCGAGGACGCGGCACATCTCCGGCGACCAGTAGGTGCGGCCGGCGGTGAGATCGACGTCGAACACGGCGGCCGGGATCACCTCGGCCCAGACGCGAAACGCCTCCGCCCGCGGGCCCGCCGAAGCCTGTGTCGCGGCGATCGCCACGGGATATCCGCCGTCGTCGCGCAGCAACGCAAGCGACAGCATTCCGAAGCGCGCCTGCCCATCCTTCGTGACGCGCGAGCTCTCGACGGCGCGCACGAGCGCACCGGCCGCGCATTGCGCGCGCAAGTCCTGTTCGCGTCCGCGTTCGCCTGGCGGAACGAGCATCGTGTAGGGCTGCCCGATCAGCTCGTCCCTGCGCCAGCCGTACCAGGCTTCGGCGGCGGCGTTCGCATCGAGGATGCGCCCGTCGAGGTCCTCGATGACGATCGGCTCCACCGCATCGACGAACAGTCGCTCGTGGAGCAGGTCGAGGCCCGGGTAGGCCGTTTCAGATCGCATCAGCACGCTGTCGCGTCCGGGGCAACGTCGGATGGCGCGTCGTGCCGCGCCGCCGGCCGATCACTGAGCGGATCGAACGACGAGCGTGACTCCGCCGCGAACGATGAACGTGCACCGTTTCCCGCCTGCCACTCCGGGCAAGTGAGTCCTGCTGTATGTCCCGCGCAAACGGCCGCGATGGGTAGCGGCGGTCCGGTTCGGGCCGAGTATAGCTCGCCGACGAAAGCGGACCAATGCGGGTTTCCGGCCGTGCAGGCTGCGTCGATCGGCGCACCGATCGCCCGGGAAGCCGGCCACTTGCATGGAAGCGCGCTCCGGATCTACTGTCGCGACGATCTCGCTCCGAGGAATACCAATGACGAATCTCGGCCGCCCGCGCCGCGGGGACATGCTCCTTGCCGGCTTCCCTCCGACCGCGCCCGCCGACCGGCTTCGGCCGTCGAGCGCCGCTCGGCCGCGCGTCCGCCTCGCGGTCGCCTCGCTGCTCGTTGCCGCCGTGCCCGCCGCCGCGCAGACGGACGCCGAGGTTGCGATCGACGCGGACGACATCGGCGGCATCGTCACGAGCCCCGATGGTCCGGAAGCGGGCGTCTGGGTCATCGCCGAGACCGACGATCTCGGCACGCGCTTCGCCCGGATCGTCGTCACGGACGACACCGGCCGTTACGTCGTGCCCGACCTGCCCGACGCCGACTATCGCGTCTGGGTCCGCGGCTACGGCCTCGTCGACTCCGAGAAGGTCGCCGCCCGGCCGGGCCGCCACGTGAACCTCGATGCCGTCGTCGCGGAGGACGAAGCCGCCGCGGCCCGCGTCTATCCCGCGATCTACTGGTACTCGATGATGAAGCTGCCGTCGCCGGCGGAGATCGCCCACGTGCCGGGCGGGCTGAATCAGTATCTCGCGACGATGAAGAACCTCGGCTGCGTCGGCTGCCACCAGCTCGGGCATCTCGCCACGCGAACGATTCCGCCCGCGCTCGGCGACTTCGAAAGCTCCGTCGATGCGTGGACGCGTCGTCTTCAGTCGGGGCAGGCCGGCGGCCAGATGATCCGGATCGCCGGCGGGCAGCTCGGCGGCGTGCCGTTCCGCTATCTCGCCGATTGGACCGACAGGATCGCGGCCGGCGAGCTGCCGCGCACGCGGCCCGAGCGGCCGGCCGGCATCGAGCGCAACGTGGTCGTCACCGTGCGCGATTGGTCGACCGAGAAGGCGTACATGCACGACCTCTCGTCCACGGATCGCCGCAATCCCACGTCGAACGCCTACGGCAAGCTGTACGGCGCGCCGGAGCTCAGCACGGACGAGTTCCCGATCCTCGATCCCGTCGCGAACACCGCCACGAGCTTTCACGCGCCGGTTCGCGACGCCGACACGCCGACGACCGCGTCGACGCCGCCGGTGCAGCCTTCCCCGTATTGGGGCAACGAAGCGATTTGGGACAGCCGCGCGAACGCGCACAACCCGATGTTCGACCACCTCGGCCGCGTCTGGTACACGGCGCGCATCCGCGCGCCCGCGAACCCGGACTTTTGCCGAGGAGAATCGGACCAGCCGTCCGCGAAGCTCTTCCCGCTCGAGCGCTCGGGTAGGCAGCTGGCGGTCTACGAGCCGGACACGGGCGAGTACACGTTCGTCGACACGTGCTTCTCCACCCATCACCTTCAGTTCGACGATGACCCCGACCACACGCTGTGGACGAGCGGCGGCGGCCAGGTGGTCGGCTGGCTGAACACGAAGCTGTTCGACGAGACCGGCGATGCGGCACAAGCCCAAGGCTGGACGGCGCTCGTCCTCGACACGAACGGCAACGGCCGCCGCGACGACTACGTCGAGCCCGACGAGCCCGTGGATCCGTCCAAGGACAAGCGCATCGTGGCGGGCTTCTACGCAGTGATGCCGAGCCCCGTGGACGATTCGGTGTGGGGCTCCACGTTCGGCTACCCGGGGTCGATCGTGCGCCTCGATCCCGGTCCGAATCCGCCCGCGACGGCGCTCGCCGAGATCTACAACGTGCCGCTGCCGGGATTCGGTTCACGAGGCGCGGACATCGACGGAAACGGCGTCGTCTGGGTCTCTCTCGGCAGCGGGCATCTCGGCGCGTTCGATCGGCGCAAATGCGAGGGGCCGCTGAACGGACCCGAGGCCACCGGCGACCACTGCCCGGAAGGCTGGACGTTTTACCGCTTCCCGGGCCCGGGCTTCGACGACCTTCCGGAGCAAAGCGCCGAGTCGAGCTACTACACGTGGGTCGACCAGCACAACACGCTCGGTCTCGGCGAGAACGTGCCGATCGCGACCGGCAACCTGTTCGACGGCGTGCATGCCCTCGTCGACGGCGAGTTCGTCACGCTGCGTGTGCCCTACCCGCTCGGCTTCTATACGAAGGGCTTCGACGGCAGGATCGACGATCCCGACGCGGGCTGGAAGGGCCGCGGGCTCTGGGTGCCGAGCGGCGACCGCACGCCCTGGCTGATGGAAGGCGGGAAGGGTAACAAGCCGCTCGTCGTGCACTTCCAGGTGCGGCCGGATCCGCTCGCGAAGTGAGCTGGCCCCCGGCCCTCAATCCGCCCAGCGAAGATCGGCCGTCGGCAAGGGCTTGATCGTCACGCGGTCGCCGATATCGACCCACGGCTTCGCGAGCACGCGATCGACGTAGAAGAAGACCGGAGCGATCGCGTGCGCGTCGAGGAGCCGCTGCTCCGCTTCGTGCAGCAGCGCGAGCCGGCGTTCGGAGGACGTCTCGCGGTGCGAGCGCTCGAGAAGCTCGTCGTAGACGGGGTCGGAGAAGCCGACGAAGTTGTTCGGCGAGCCCGTGCGAAAGATTTCGAGGAAGGCATACGGGTCGTCGAAGTCGGCGCGCCACGAAAGCCGGGCGACGTCCCAGGCCGACGGGTCGCGCAGCGTATCGAGGAACACGCCGAACTCCATGTTCCGAAGCTCGGTCTCCACGCCGAGCGCCGCCCGCCACATCGACGCGACCGCAACCGTGATCAGCCTGATGCCTTCGTTCGTGTTGTAGAGGACGCGCAGCCGCGGCGGAGCGCCGCCGTCGCGCTCGAGCAGGGCTTTCGCGGCCTCGTCGCGCGCCTCCGGGCTCAGGTCGGCGAATCCGACGCGCGCGGGCTCGTAGCCGGCGAACATCGGCGGCACGAAGGAGTACGCGGGAGGCTGCCTGATCCCGGTCACCTCGGCGGTGATGATCTCGCGCCGAATCGTCGCGGACAGCGCTTCGCGAAGCGCGGGCGAATCGGCGAGCGGCCCTTCGCGTAGGTTGAAGGCGTAATAGAACGTGTCCTTCGTCGGGCGCACATACAGCTCGCCGGGGAACTGGTCGCGCACGATCTCGAGGCCCGAGGCCGGCACGACGTCCGTCAAATCGATGTCGGCGACCCGGTACGCCGTGAACTGCGCGAACTCCTGCTCGAACGGCACGTAGCGCACGCGCTCGATCGCAATGCGGTCTGCGTTTCGATACGTTTGGCTGCGCACGAGCTCGACGTATTCCTGATTGCGCCGCGACAGCACGTAAGGGCCGTTCGAGACCAGGTTCTCCGGGCGCGTGAACTCGCGATCGAAGCGCTCGACGCTCTCGGCGTGCAGCGGCACGAGCGCCGGATAGGTCAGCATCGCGAGGAAATACGGGGCCGGCGTCTCGAGCTCGATGCGCAGCGTGCGCGGGTCGAGCGCGGTGACGCCGAGCGCGTCCGGCGGGAGACGGCCGGCGACGATCTCGCTCGCGCCCCGTACCGCGACGAGCTTGCCGGCATGCGGGGAGCCGGTCGCCGGATCCACGAGCCGTCGGAACGACCAGACGAAGTCGTCCGCCTCGACCGGGGAGCCGTCCGACCAGCGCACGTCGTCGCGCAGCACGAACGTGTATTCCCGGCCGTCGGCGCCGATCGTCCAGCTCTCCGCCGCGGCCGGCACGACGTTGCCCCGGGCATCGAGCCTGACGAGCCCTTCGTAAAGGTCCATCAGCAACGATTCCTGCTCGACGAGGACGGAGAAGTGCGGATCGAGCGTCCCGATCTCCGCCGTGATGCCGCGGCGAAGCACGCGCGCGTCGTCGGTCGCAGGCGCGGGCACATCGCAGCCCGCGATCGCGAGCGCCGCCGACAACGCGGCGAAGAGAACGACGCGACCGGCCGCCAAACCCTTCATGCTCCCCCCCATGCCCCGCTTGGTCGCCGCACGCGCGGCCGACCGCGGCGATTCTAGCGCCGCCCCCCGGGGGCCGTGCCGTGAACTGCTACGCCGCTGGGCCGACGACGGTCCGGCCGCCCATGTAGGGGCGCAGCGCGTCCGGCACGCGGACGGTGCCGTCCGCTTGTTGATAGTTCTCGAGCACCGCGACGAGAGCCCGGCCGACGGCGACGCCGGAGCCGTTCAACGTGTGCAGCGGCTCCGGCCGCCCGGTATCGGGATTGCGCCACCGTGCCTGCATCCGCCGCGCCTGGAAGGCCTCGCAGTTGCTGCACGACGAAATTTCACGGTAGCGGCCCTGGCCGGGCAGCCACACCTCGAGATCATAGGTCTTCGCGGACGCGAAGCCGAGGTCGCCGGCGCAGAGCGCGACGACGCGGTACGCGAGGCCGAGCTTGCGCAGTATCGCCTCCGCGTGCGAGGTGAGCCGCTCGAGCGCATCGTAGGAGTCGTCGGGGCGCGTGATGTGAACGAGCTCCACCTTGTCGAACTGATGCTGCCGGATCATGCCGCGCGTGTCCTGCCCGTGCGCGCCGGCCTCGGACCGAAAGCACGGCGTATGCGCCATCAGGCGCATCGGCAGATCCTCCGCCTCGACGATCGTCTCGCGGACGAGGTTCGTGAGCGGCACTTCCGCAGTCGGAATCAAACGGTAGCCGCCATCGACGGCGAAGAGATCCTCCGCGAACTTCGGCAGCTGGCCCGTGCCGTACAGCGCGTCGTCCCTGACGAGATAAGGGACGTAGACCTCGGTGTAGCCGTGCTCGCGCGCGTGCACGTCGAGCATCAGCTGTGCGAGCGCACGGTGCAGGCGGGCGACCTCGCCGCGCAGCACCACGAAACGGCTGCCGGAGATCTTCGCGGCCGCGTCGAAATCGACGAGGCCCAAACGTTCGCCGACGGCGACGTGGTCCTTCGGCTCGAAGTCGAACTGCGGCGGCTCGCCCCAGCGGCGCACCTCGACGTTCGACGTCTCGTCGGCACCGTCCGGCACGCTGTCGTGGGGCAAGTTCGGCAAGCCCGCGAGGAAACCGTCGAGCTCCGCGCCGACCGCCGCGAGGGCCTGCTCGGCGCGCTCGAGCGCCGCACCGAGCTCGCCGACCTCCGCCTTCAGCGGCTCGATGTCGGCGCCGGCCGCCTTCGCCCGGCCGATCTCCTTCGACCGCTCGTTGCGATCGCGGCGCAGCGTCTCGACCTCCACTTGGAGGCGCTTGCGATCGGCCTCGAGCGCCTGGTAGCGCTCCCGGTCCAGCACGAAGCCGCGCCGCGCGAGCGCGCGGGCCACGTCGTCGAGATCGGTGCGAAGGAGCTTGGGATCGAGCATCGGCGCAAAACGCGAATCAGGCGACGAGGATACACGCCCTTCAGGGGCGCGACCACGCGAACCACCGCTCCATGCGCTGGCACCAGCCTTCCAGCAGCCAGAACGACAACGCGAACGCGATGAGGATGCCGGCCGCATTGGCGGCGATGTCGCGCGGATCGAAGCTGCGGCTCGCGACGCTCAATTGCAGCAGGTCGAGGCCGGCGCCGAGCGCGAAAAGCACCAGCGCGATCCACACATGGCGCGCGCGCGGGTAGAGGCCGGCGAACCAGACCATCAGCAGGAAGTAAGACGTGCCGTGCTGCAGCTTGTCGCTGAAGCCCAAGTCGGGCACGGCGGCGCCCGGCAGCAGGCTCCCCGCGCACACGCCGGCGACGAGCAGCCAGCCCAAGAGCATCCACACCCAGCGGTAACGCAGCGGCAACATCGGCGGGCTAGCGGGGCGTTCCGATGACGTCGACACGGCGCGGCGGATCGAACTCGAAGAGGTCCTCGTCGAGCTCGGGGTTCACGGCGACGTTCGACAGCTCGATCTCGGTGGTCTGGTTCAAGCCGTCGACGAGCTCGAGGCGCTGCGGTGTCGTGTCGCGAAAGCCGATCAATACGGACATGAAATCCGTGCCCTGAAGATTCGGCGCGAGACGCACCCACTCGAGCCCGTCGCGCTCGAAGCGCTCCACGACGTCGAAGCCGTCGCGCACCGCACGGTCGCCGCTCAGCAACATCGCCGGCGTCGATGCGACGTCGTCGTCGAGCGGCGTCACGGTGACCTGCTCGAGCTCGACGTCGTAAATCCAAAGGTTCTTGCCGTCGGCCACGACCAGCTGATCGAACGGCTGCTCGTAGTGCCAGCGGAAGCGCCCCGGGCGGCTGAGCGCGAGCGAGCCGGACGACGTCTGCATCAGCCGGCCGTCCGCGCCGTGAAGCTGCTGCACGAAATCGGCCTGGAGCGATCGGACCTCGTCGAGAAACGTGTCGAGCACGCCCGCCGGCTGCGCCGCATCGGACTGCTCGCGCCCCGGGCTCTCGTCCGGATCCTCGGCCGGCTGTTGAGGCGACGCGGGAGCCGCGAAGGCGGCGGCGACGACGATCGACGAGACGATCGCGGCGGGCAAGCGGCACCGCCGCTCAATCGGAAGCCGGAGGCGGCGCGAGAACCTCCCTGAAACCATTCGACTGCAACTCTCCAACGATGCCGGCCTCCTCCATGGTCTCGACGAGTCGCGCCGCGCGGTTGTACCCGATCTTCAAGCGCCGTTGGATGCCCGAGATCGACGCCTTCCGCGTTTCCGTCACGATCCGCACCGCTTGATCGTAAAGGGGATCCTGCTCGCCGTCCAATGCTCCCCCGGGCTCGGCATCGAAGCCTCCCGAAGCGTCGCCGCCCGGGCCGTCGAGAACCTCGTCGATGTAGGTCGGCTCGCCGCCCGCGCGCAACGCGCGCACGACCGCGTGCACCTCGTTATCGGAGACGAAAGCCCCGTGGACGCGCATCGGAATCGACGTTCCGCCCGGCAGATACAGCATGTCGCCGTGGCCGAGCAGATGCTCGGCGCCGATTTGATCGAGGATCGTCCGGGAGTCGACTTTCGCCGACACCTGAAACGCAATGCGGCACGGAATGTTCGCTTTGATGAGCCCGGTGATCACGTCGACGGACGGCCGCTGCGTCGCGATGATCATGTGCATGCCGGACGCACGCGCCTTCTGCGCGAGACGCGCGATCAGCTCCTCGACCTTCTTGCCGACCGTCATCATCATGTCCGCGAGCTCGTCGATGATCACGACGACGTACGGCAGCGGCTCGAGATCCGGGGGCTCGTCGTCCTCGAGCACCTTCTTGAACGTCGGGTCCTTGAGCGGCTGGCCTTTCGCGGCGGCGTCGGCGACCTTCTTGTTGTAGCCCGCGATGTGCCGCACGCCGAGCCCGGCCATCAGCGCGTAACGGCGCTCCATCTCCGCGACGCACCACCGCAGCGCATTCGCCGCCTGCTTCATGTCGGTGACGACCGGCGCGAGCAGGTGCGGGATGCCTTCGTAGACGGAGAGCTCGAGCATCTTCGGGTCGATCATGATCAGCCGCACGTGCTCGGGCGTGGCCTTGTAGAGAAGGCTCAGCACCATTGCGTTGATCGCGACGGACTTGCCGGACCCCGTGGTGCCGGCGATCAGCAGATGCGGCATGCGCGCGAGATCGGCGACGACCGGCTGGCCGCCGATGTCCTTGCCGAGCGCGAGCGTCAGCGGCGATTTCAGCTGGTCGTACGCCTCGGACTTGATGATCTCGCCGAGGGCCACGAGCTCGCGCACCTCGTTCGGAATCTCGAGCCCGACGTGCGGCTTTCCGGGGATGACCTCGACGACGCGCACGCTGATCGTCGAGAGCGAGCGGGCGAGGTCCTTCGACAGGTTCGTGATCTGGCTCACCTTGACGCCGGGCGCGGGCTTCAGCTCGAAGCGGGTGACGACCGGACCCGGGTGCACGGCGACGACCTCGACCTCGATCCCAAAGTCCGCGAGCTTGATCTCGACGAGGCGCGACATCGCCTCGAGTGCCTCGGCCGAATAGCCGCCTTCGCGGGGCGGAGGATCGTCGAGCAGGGACAGCGGCGGCAGCTCGCCGGACGTGACCGGCTCGAACAGCGGGACTTGCCGCTCGCGCTCGACGCGACCGCTCGTCTCGACCCTCTCGATCGTCGGCTCGATCCGCGGCGCCTTCGCCTTCGGCTTCGCGCGGCTCTTCGCCACGACCTCGTGGCGCTGCTGCTTCGCCCGGCGGCCCACGAAGAACAGCCGGATGCGGCCGAAGAACGCGTTGATCGCGCTGAGCACGGCGAAGACCGCGCGGCCGATGCCGTCCATGATCGCGAGCCACGAGACGCCGGTCGCGAGCGACACGGCCCCGAGCCACACCACGAGCAACAGCACCGTCGCACCGAGGATGCCGAGGACATTCGACAGGCCGACGCCGACCAGCTGACCGAGGACGCCCCCGGCCGTCTCCTGAAGCTCGGGCGCCGTGAAGTGCAGCGTGGCGAGGCCGGAGCTCGTCGCGATCGTCACGAGCACGCCGACGACCTTGTAGAACGCCGAAGCCCGCGGCAAGGCCGCATCGCGGGGCCGGAACAGCAGCACGCCCCCGAGCAGCACGAGCACGGGGAACAAGTACGCGGGAAGCCCGAACAGCAGGAACGCGACGTCCGCGAACCACGCACCGGCCGGACCCATCCGGTTCGAAACGGACGAGTCGTCGCCGGTGACGGTGAAGGCGGGGTCCGACGGGTCGTAGCTCAGCAGCGCCCACAGCAGAATCAGGGCGAGGCCGGTCAGCACCCAGAACGCGGATTCCTTCAACCCTTTGATCCGAGGCACGAAGAACCCCTGCACGTCCGTGCTCGTCTTTGCTCTTGTCAAGTTCTACCGCAGATTCCGATCTTAAGGGCCTGATTATACGTCTCGCCGACCCGGATCAAAGCCGACTCCTTCCGGCCGCGAAAAATAGTGTCAGATGCCGAAAAATGGTGTCTGACACCCATTTCGGTAGACCTTTTCGAACCCGTCTTCGGACGGCTACACTGGCCCGGCCGGGCGCGAGAAGATGGACCTGGAACGCCTCACCACACTCGACGACGTCGAGCCGCGGGAGTGGAACGCGCTCGCCGCCGGCCACCCTTTCCTGCGCCACGAGTTCCTGGCCGCGCTCGAGCACAGCGGTTGCGTCGGCGCGCGCACGGCGTGGCAGCCCTGCCACATCGGCGTCCGGGACGAGGCAGGCGGCCTGATCGGTGCACTGCCGCTTTACCTCAAGCACGACTCCCGCGGCGAGTTCGTCTTCGACTGGAGCTGGGCGGACGCGTACGAACGAGCGGGCCGAAGCTATTACCCGAAGCTCGTCGCGTCGATCCCGTTCACGCCGGCCACGGGCCCGCGGCTCCTCGTCAGGCCGGACGCGGACCGCGCCGCCGTCGTCCGGCGCATGGTCGCGGCGGCGCTCGCGCTCCAGGAAGAGCTCGAAGCCTCGTCGGTCCACGTGCTGTTTCCGACCGACGCCGAGCGCGCAGCGCTGTCGGCCGCCGGCTTTCTCGTCCGCAAAGGCTGCCAGTTCCACTGGCACAATCCGGGCTATGTCGACTTCGACGACTTTCTCGGCCGTTTCAGCTCCGAGAAGAGAAAGAAGGTGCGCCGCGAGCGGCGCCGGATTGCCGAAGCCGGCATCCGTTTCGAGCACCTGGCCGGCGACGAGCTCGATGCCGAGGACTGGGACGCCGTGTTCGCGTTTCACGCCCGCACGTTCCTGCGCCGCGGGCGGCCGCCCTACTTGAACCGCGCCTTCTTCGAAGAGATCGCGCGGACGATGCCGGAGAACGTCGTCGTGATCCTCGCCCGTCACGGCCGAGCGCCGATCGCCGCCGCGATTTGCTTTCGCGGAGACGACGCGCTCTATGGGCGCTACTGGGGCAGCCTCGCGGACTTCCACAGCCTGCACTTCGAGGCGTGCTACTACCAGGGCATCGAGTACTGCATCCGGGAACGACTCGGAACGTTCGAGCCCGGCACGCAGGGCGAGCACAAGATCAGCCGTGGATTTACGCCGACGCCGACTTGGTCCTGCCATCGACTCCGCGACCCCGGCTTCCACCGCGCGGTGCAGCAATTCTTGACCCGCGAGACCGTGCAAGTGGATGCTTACATGGACTATCTCGAGGATCACGTGCCTTACCGGCGGGACCTGCGCGATTCCGAGCCGACATGAGCGCGATCCGGTGGCTTTCGGCCGGCGCCGACGTGGACGCGTTCCCACCGCCCGACGAAGCGCTGGAAGAACCGAACGGGCTGCTCGCCGCGGGCGGCGATCTCCGCCCCGAGCGCCTGCTGCTCGCCTATCGATGCGGGATCTTCCCGTGGTACGAGCGCGGGCAGCCGATCCTGTGGTGGTGCCCCGATCCCCGCGCCGTGCTCTTCCCGCCGAGCCTCAAGGTCTCGCGAAGCCTGCGGCGCGTCGTCAGGCGGGGCGAGTTCGAGATCACGGCCGACAGCGCATTCGACGACGTCGTCGAAGGCTGCGCCGCGCCGCGTCGCTACGGCGCCGACACATGGATCACGGACGAGATGCGCATCGCCTACTCCCGCCTCCACCGGCTCGGTTTCGCGCACTCGTTCGAGGCCTGGCGGGACGGCCGGCTCGCGGGCGGGCTGTACGGCGTCGCGATCGGTGCGGTGTTCTTCGGGGAGTCGATGTTCGCGCGGGCAACGAATGCATCGAAGGCGGCGTTCGTCGCCGCGGTGCGTTACCTCGAGGCGCGCTCGTTCGCGCTCATCGATTGTCAGGTCGCCTCAGCGCACTTGAGCAGCCTCGGCGCCGTCGATCTCCCCCGAACGAAATTCCTGAGGCTGCTGTCGAAGCTTTGTGAGCGGCCCGACCGGCGCGGCCGCTGGACCGCGGATTTCGCGGAATGGGCGGCGGCACGGAGGCGCAGCGCCGGCGGGGAGTGATCCCGCGCGACCGGCCGAGGGCACTGACGACCGCCGCTCGGCCGCCCCGAAGTGTTTGCCGCTTTCGCCGGCGATGTGCAACAATGCTGCGCCCCGCCAGGGCAGAACTGTTGTTTTCGTGGCAAAAGAAGACGCCATTCAAATTGAAGGCACGGTAATGGAGACATTACCGAACACGACCTTTCGCGTGGAGCTCGAGAACGGGCACATCGTCACGGCGCACATTTCCGGCAAGATGCGGAAAAACTACATCCGCATCCTGAAGGGGGACCGAGTCACCGTGGAGCTCACCCCCTACGACCTCACGAAGGGCCGGATCGTCTACCGGTCGCGCTAGACGCGCGGGCTCGCCAAATCACGAATCGGCCGCGCCGTTACGCGGGCCGCCGTGTGACCGCCTCGGCGCTCACGTCTATTCCGGCAAATGCTCGAGCTCGCGGGTCGCAGGCTCCGGCAGAAGCACGAGGGTCTCCTCGTCCGGAGCGACGTCGACGCGCACGTGGCCGCCGTCGACGAGCTTGCCGAACAGGAGCTCCTCCGCGAGCGGACGCTTGATGTGCTGCTGGATCACGCGCGCCATCGGCCGCGCGCCCATCTTCTCGTCGTAGCCGCGCTCGGCAATCCACGCGCGAGCGGCCGGCTCGAGCTCGATCGTGACGTTGTTCTTGTCGAGCTGCGCCTCGAGCTCGAGGATGAGCTTGTCGACGACGCGCGCGATCGACTTCTCGTCGAGCGGCTTGAACTGGATGATCGCGTCGAGGCGGTTGCGGAACTCGGGCGTGAACAGCCGCTTGATCACTTCCATCGCGTCGGACGTATGGTCCTGCTGCGTGAACCCGACCGACGCTCGGCTCATCTCCTGCGCGCCCGCATTCGTCGTCATGACGATCGTGACGTTGCGGAAATCCGCCTTGCGGCCGTTGTTGTCGGTGAGCGTGCCGTGGTCCATGACCTGAAGCAGCAGGTTGAAGACCTCGGGATGAGCCTTCTCGATCTCGTCGAGCAGCAGCACGCAGTGCGGATTCTTCGTGATCGCCTCCGTCAGCAGCCCGCCCTGATCGAAGCCGACATACCCGGGCGGCGCGCCGATCAGCCGTGAGACCGTGTGCCGCTCCATGTACTCGGACATGTCGAAGCGCACGAGCTCGACGCCCATCGTGAGCGCGAGCTGCCGGGTGACCTCGGTCTTGCCGACGCCCGTCGGCCCCGAGAACAGGAACGAGCCCACGGGCCGACGCTCGTCGCCGAGGCCCGATCGCGACATCTTGATCGCGGACGCGAGCGCCTCGATGGCCTCGTCCTGACCGAAGATCACGAGCTTGAGATCGCGGTCGAGGTTGCGCAGCACGTCGCGATCCGACGCCGAGACGGTCTTCGGCGGGATCCGAGCCATCTTCGCGACGATGTTCTGAATGACCTCGACGTCGACGACCAGCCGGCGCGATTCCGGCGGCTGGAGCCGGCAGTGCGCGCCGGCCTCGTCGATGACGTCGATCGCCTTGTCGGGCAAGTGCCGGTCGTTGATGTGCTTGCTCGAGAGCTCGGCGGCCGCGCGCAGCGCTTCGTCCTCATAGACGACGCCGTGGTGCTCCTCGAACCGCGTCTTCAGCCCGCGCAGGATCTCGACGGTCTCCTCGATCGAAGGCTCCGGCACGTCGATCTTCTGAAAGCGGCGCGCGAGCGCATGATCCTTCTCGAAGATGTTGCGGAATTCGGTGTACGTGGTGGAGCCGATGCAGCGCAGGTCGCCGTTCGCGAGCACCGGCTTGATCAGATTCGACGCGTCCATCACGCCGCCGGACGCCGCGCCGGCGCCGATCAGAGTGTGGATCTCGTCGATGAAGAGAATTGCGCCGGGCTGCTTTTTCAGCTCCGCGACGACGCCTTTGAGCCGCTTCTCGAAGTCGCCGCGGTACTTCGTGCCGGCGATCAGCGAGCCCATGTCGAGCGCATAGATCGTGCATTCGGACAGAACCTCGGGCACCCGCCCCTCGACGATGAGCCGCGCGAGCCCTTCGGCGAGCGCGGTCTTGCCGACGCCGGCCTCGCCGACGAACAGCGGGTTGTTCTTGCGCCGCCGGCACAGAATCTGGACGGTGCGCTCGATCTCGAGCTCGCGGCCGATCAGCGGATCGATCTTGCCGGCCTCCGCCTGCGCGTTCAGGTTCGTGGTGAAGCGCTCGAGCGCGCTCGGCTCGGCGCCGCCGCGGCCCTCGGGGCCGCCGATCGTGCGCTCCGTCTCGGCCTTGTCGTCGTGCAGCTTCGCGACGCCGTGGGAGACGTAATTCACGACGTCGAGCCTCGAGATGTCCTGGAGCCCGAGGAAATAGACCGCCTGCGACTGCTTCTCGCTGAAGACCGCCACCAGCACGTTGACCGGCGTGACCTCCTTCTTGCCGCTCGACTGAACGTGGAAGACGGCCCGCTGGAGCACGCGCTGGAACCCCAGCGTGGGCTGGACGTCGACGTCTTCGTCCTCGTCGGCCCGCAGCCGGGGGGTGGAATCGTCGATGAAATCGGTGAGCTCCTGCCGCAGCCGTGTGATATCCGCGCCGCAGGCCCGTAAGATCTCGATGACTTGCGGGACGTCGAGCAGCGCCAGCAGCAAGTGCTCGACGGTGATGTATTCGTGGCGTTCCTCGCGTGACCGCTGGAACGCCTCGTTGAGGCAGTATTCGAGTTCGCTCGAGAGCATCAGGTTTCTTCCATCGTACAGAGCAGCGGATGTTGATGCTGCTGGGCCATGCCGGTGACCTGAGCAACCTTTGTTTCCGCTATTTCATAGGTGTAGACGCCGCAGACACCCTTCCCCTTCGTGTGGACCTCCAGCATGATGCGGGTCGCCGTGTTGCGGTCGAGCGAGAAGACTTTCTGCAGCACCTGCACGACGAATTCCATCGGGGTGTAATCGTCATTGAGTAGAATGACGCGGTACAACGGCGGGCGTTTCAGGAGAGGGCGAGCCTCCTCTATCGCGAGCCCGTGGTCGTCGTCCCTGCCCGGTTTCAATCGCTCGTCGGACATACGCGGAATTCTATCGACCTTCCTCACTCAATTTACAGACGGATTCGGCACCTCGCAATGTTCGGGCGAGGCGTTCCGACCGCTGCCTATATGACAGCGCAAGTGGCATTAAATTCAGGCACTTGTCGTTTAACGACGACTTGTAGACGACACGCCCGGCTGCCTATGATTCCTCACCTGCCGGCGAGGGAAGGAGCGGACGGATCGTGATCGACGTCGCAAGAACGCTGACCCTCCTGAAGGAGCGCTCTCCGGAGCACTGGGTGCGGGCGGTCAATCGCTTCGGGCCGCCGATAGTCACCGCTGCCCTCGTGCTCGTGATCGCCCGTCAGCTCGCAGCGCTCACATGGACGGTGGTGCCGCATCACACCTTCGACCGTCCGGCGCCGGTAATCGTTCAGCCGGCCGCCGGAGCGGAGGAGATTTCGGCCGCGCGTTTCGCCGCCTTGGAGGGCGCGCACCTCTTCGGCGAAGCGCCGGCCGAGGCCCCTGCCGCGCCGATCCCGGCCGAAGTCGAGGCGCCGGACACGACGCTCAGCATCCGCTTGACGGGCGTAATCGCCGGCGGCGAAGGCGGCGGCGGATACGCGATCATCGCAAGCGGCCGGGACCAGGAGAAAAAGTACGGGATCGGGCAAGCGATCGACGGCACGAACGGCGCGACGCTGCAGGCCGTTTACGGCGATCGGGTGATCTTGAGCCGAGGCGGCCGGCTCGAAACGCTGCGCCTGCCGAAGGAGACGCCGACCACGGGCACGGGTCCCGCCGCCGCGCGGCTTGCAACGCCGCGCCCGGCGGCCGAAGAGGACGCGTCGCTGCGCACCGTGCTGAGCGACAACGCGTCGCGATTGACCGACATCATGCGAATGGCCCCGCACGTCGAAGGCGGCCAGATGGTAGGGTTCCGGATCAATCCCGGCCGCGACCGGGAGACGTTCGAGGCGCTGGGGCTGATGCCGGGCGACATCGTCACCGACATCAACGGCATCGTCCTCGACGATCCGAGCCGTGCGCTCCAGGTGTTCGAGGCGCTCGGAGAGTCGACGCAAGCGAACATCACGGTCCTTCGGGACGGCGTCCCGAACGTGATGGTCATCGACACCACGCAGCTTCAGAGCCTCGCACAGGACAGGCAGTAGAACTTACGTAGAGCATGGGGGCACGATCATGGATCCGATCTTGAAATCGAGGGGCGGCACGTGAACGCGGCGAGCGCGCTGCGCGCCGGCGCCGGCTTGCGCTCGACGTTTCTCGTCCTCGCCGCCGTCGCGGCCGGCGCCGCGCACGCGCAACTGCTGACGCCGAACTACCGGGACACGGATTTGCGCCAGGTGATCGAGGCCGTGGGCGCCGTCACCGGACGGAACTTCCTCATCGATCCTCGGGTGCGCGCTCAGGTCACGCTGATCTCGAACACGCCGATGTCGCCGGAAGCTTTCTACGAGGCGTTTCTCGCCACCCTCGCGGTCCACGGCTTCATCGCGGTCGAGGAAGGCTCCGTCACGAAGATCGTGCCGGACGTGAACGCCCGTCAGCTTCCGGGCGGGGCCGCCGAGGCGGAAGGCGAAGAGCTGATCACGCAGGTGGTGCGCGTCGACAACGTCGCCGCGCCGACGCTCGTACCCATCCTCCGCCCGATGCAGCCCCAATACGCTCACTTGGCCGCGCCGCCGGGCGCCAACGTCCTCGTCATCGTCGACCGGGCGTCGAACGTCCAGCGGCTGCTCCGCATCATCGAGCGCATCGATCAGGAAGCCGTGTCGGACGTCGAGGTCATTCCGCTCGAGAACGCCTTCGCCGGTGAGGTCGCGCAGACCTTGATGACGCTGACCCAGGCGGCGCAGGCCGGCGGCGGTGCGGCGATGGCGCAGATCATCGCCGACGAGCGGACGAACAGCATTCTATTGAGCGGCTCCGAGTCCGACCGCATGCGCTATCGCGCCCTGATCGCCTATCTCGACGCGCCGACCGAGGGCGGCGGCGACACGCGGGTCCGATATCTCAACTACGCGGACGCCGAGGAGCTCGCGATGCGCCTGCAGACGCAGTTCGGCGCGGGTGCCCCGGCCGCCGCGGGGGGCGAGGGCGGTGCGCCGCCCGCGGCCGAAGGTCCGGTCAGCATCTGGGCCGACCCCGCGACGAACGCGCTCGTGATGAGCGCGCCGGCGAGAGTCATGCAGGACATGATGGCCGTGATCGACCAGATCGACATCCGCCGCGCGCAGGTCGCGGTCGACGCGATCATCGTCGAGCTCACGGAGGAGAAGGCGGCCGAGCTCGGCGTGACCTGGATCGTCGCCGACGAGGACGATGCCCCCATCGGGCTGACGAACTTCGGAGCGACGGTCCGCGGCCTCCCGCAGCTCGGCGTCGCCGCGCAGGGCGACACGCCGTCGATCGACGTGATCCCGGACGGCATCCTCACGGGCGTCGGCAAGATCACTGACACGGGCACGAGCTGGGCGGCGCTGCTTTCGGCGCTGCGCGGCGACGGCTCCACGAACATCATCGCGACGCCGCAGATCACCGTCCTCGACAACGAGGAAGCCGAGATCTCGGTCGGACAAGAGGTGCCGTTCCTCACCGGGCAATTCACGAACACCGGCACGTCCGACGGCGCGATCAATCCGTTTCAGACCATCACGCGAGAGCAAGTGGGCACGCGCCTGCGGATCATTCCGCAGATCAACGAAGGCAGCGGCGTGAAGCTCACGATCGAGCAGGAGCAGTCGAGCCTCAGCCCCGGCGCGGGCGGCGCAGTGGATCTCGTCACGAACAACCGCACGATCACGACGTCCGTTTTCGTCGAGGACGGCGACATTCTCGTGCTCGGCGGGCTCATCGATAACCAGCTTCGGGAAAGCGAGCAGCGCGTGCCGGGTCTCGGCCGCATCCCCGGCCTCGGGTGGCTTTTCCGCGCTCGCAACACCGAGCGCGTCAAGACGAATCTGATGGTTTTCATCCGCCCGCGGATTCTGCGCGACAGCATACAAGCCAACTCGCTGACGAATGAGAAGTACGACTACATCCGCGAGCTGCAACGGCAGCAGGCGGAGGAACGCGTGCGGCTGATGCGCGAGGAATCACGTCCGGTGCTGCCGGAGCTTCCGGCCGGCCAGCCGCCGGCCGGCCAGCCTCCGGAGGCGCCGACGGACGAGGCTGCGCCGCCGCCGGGCGAGGCCGACGAGCCGGAAGGCACGGAACCGGACGATGGCAACGAACCCTGATCCCGCCGTCGTTCCGGTCCCCGAGGCCTCTGCGGCCGTCGAGACGCCGCGGCCGCGGCGCCTGCCGTTCGCGTTCGCGAAGCGGCACGGCGTGCTGATCCAGGACGTCGACGACGGCCGGGCGCAGGCGATCTATCGGGAAGGCGCGTCGCCGCTCAGCCTTGCCGAGGTGCGGCGCTTCGTCGGAATTCCGGTGAGGTTCACGCGAGTCGATGCGGAGAGCTTCGATCTGCGCCTGCAAGCGGCGTACGAGAGCGGCGCCGCGATGACGATGGTCGAAGGCCTCGACGACGATACCGATCTCTTTGCCGTCGCGCAGCAGCTGCCGGAGCCTTCGGATCTTCTGGACAGCGACGACGAAGCGCCGATCATCAGGCTGATCAACGCGCTCCTCACGCAAGCCGTGAAGGACAACGCGTCGGACATCCACATCGAGCCCTACGAGAATCGGCTCGTCGTCCGCTTCCGAATCGACGGGGTACTGAAGGAGGCGCTCCAGTCGCGGCGGGCGGTCGCGCCGCTCGTCGTGTCGCGCATCAAGGTGATGTCGAAGCTCGACATCGCCGAGAAGCGGCTGCCGCAGGACGGGCGGATCTCTCTGCGGATCGCCGGCCGTGCGGTCGACGTGCGCGTGTCCACGATCCCCTCCGGCCACGGCGAGCGCGTCGTGCTTCGTCTGCTCGACAAGCAGGCCGGCCGCCTGACGCTCGAGCACCTCGGAATGTCGGCCGAGGATCAGAAGGCCATGGATGAGCTGATCCATCGGCCGCACGGCATCCTGCTCGTGACCGGGCCCACGGGCTCCGGCAAGACGACGACGCTCTACGCCGCGCTCGAGCGCATCAACGATGCGAGCCGCAACATCCTCACCGTCGAGGATCCGATCGAGTACCACATCGACGGCATCGGCCAG
This sequence comes from Gammaproteobacteria bacterium, assembly GCA_036381015.1. Lineage (NCBI taxonomy): Bacteria > Pseudomonadati > Pseudomonadota > Gammaproteobacteria > Gammaproteobacteria bacterium. Next base: position 68,306 of record DASVDR010000037.1, on the reverse strand, counting down.
ACGCAGGTGAACACGAAAGTGGACATGACGTTCGCCCGCGGGCTTCGCGCGATCCTCCGCCAGGATCCGGACGTCGTGATGGTCGGCGAGATCCGCGATCTCGAGACGGCCGAGATCGCCGTGCAGGCGAGCTTGACGGGCCATCTGGTGCTGTCGACCCTGCATACGAACACGGCGGTGGGCGCGGTGACTCGGCTGCGCGACATGGGGGTCGAGCCGTTCCTGCTGTCGTCGAGCCTGATCGGCGTGCTCGCGCAGCGGCTCGTGCGCGTGCTCGATCCGGCAACCCGCGAGCCGTACACGGCGAGCGAATACGAGTGCCGGCTGCTCGGCATGGATCCGAGCGATCCGCCGACGTTGTACCGGCCGCCGGAAGCGGATGCGGGCTACCAGGGACGCACGGGCATCTACGAGCTGATCACCGTGGACGGGCGCATGCGCACGATGATCCACGACGGCGCCGGCGAGCACGAGCTCGAGCAGTATGCGCGCACGCGCGGCCCCAGCATCCGCGAGGACGGCGTCCGCAAGGTTCTCGCCGGCACCACCACGCTCGAGGAAGTGCTGCGCGTCACCCGGAGCGACTGATGCGCCCGGCGTCTGTGACGGTGGTGCATCCGGGGTCCGGGAGGCGCACGGCGTGATGCTTTCCGGGACCGCCGTGAACCCATCCCTGGGGGCTCGCTCGCGCGCGTCCCTGCGCGCGAGCGTCCCGGAAAGCATCACGCCGTACGCCTCCCGGACGCGACACCGTCACACGCCGCCGGTACCGATACCGATGTGGTCCCCACGGCTCGACGTCGCGGCAAGCGATTCGCGCACGCGCGCCCTATCGGACACCGCGACGCCTTCCTGCCCGCGCGACGGTTTCGCGGCGGGGATCACACAACCGAAGGGCATCCGCAAGACGCTGGCGCGCCCGGGAGTCGGTATGTCTCCGGCTTTCCGGGGCGCTCGCGCGCAGGGACGCGCGCGAGCGAGCCTACAGGGACGTACTTGCGGCGGTCCCGGAAAGCTGGAGACATGCCGGCTCCCGGGCCCCGAACGAGGGGAACCCAAGACGCGCCGCCCCGAACTAAGGGAACCCGAGACACCGGGCACTCTGCATCGGCGATGCCCGGAGGGGTGCGGCTGATGGGCGCGTATCAGTACGTCGCCGTCGACGCGAGCGGCAAGGAGCACAAGGGCGTCCTCGAGGGCGACACGCCGCGGCACGTCCGGCAGCTGCTGCGCGAGCGCGAGCTGCTGCCGGTCGACGTCGCCGAAGTCGAATCGCGCGAGCGCGCCAAGTCGCGCGCGCTGCCGCTGCGCCGCGGCATGTCCACGCTCGATCTCGCCCTGCTCACGCGGCAGCTCGCGACGCTGCTCCGCGCGGGCCTGCCGCTCGAGGAAGCGCTCCTCGCCGTCAGCGAGCAAACCGAGAAAGCCCGCCTGAAGAGCATCGTCCTCGGCGTGCGCGCAAAGGTGCTCGAAGGTCACTCGCTCGCGACCGGCCTCGAGGACTTCCCGCACGCATTCCCGAACGTGTACCGTGCGACCGTCTCGGCCGGCGAGCAGGCCGGGCGCCTCGACGCCGTCCTCGAGCGCCTCGCCGACTACACCGAGTCGCGCCACGGCCTGCGCCAAAAGGTCAGCCACGCCATGATTTATCCGATCGTGCTGACCTCGCTCGCGCTCGCGATCATCGTGCTGATGCTGATCTACGTCGTGCCGAAGGTCGTCGGCGTGTTCGAGAACACCGGGCAGACCCTGCCCTTGCTGACCCGCGCGCTGATCGCGCTTTCGACCTTCCTGCAAAACTGGTGGTTCGCGGTTCTCGCAGCGATCGTGCTGGCCGTAATCGGCGTGAGGCGGATACTGCGGACCGAAGCGGCGCGCCGCAAGCTGCACCGGTGGATGCTGAAGACGCCCGTCGTCGGCCGCGTGCACCGCGGCCTCAACACCGCGCGCTTCACGCGCACGTTGAGCATCCTCACATCGAGCGGCGTGCCCGTCCTCGAGGCGCTGCGGATCAGCGCCTCGGTGGTCACGAGCCTGCCGATGCGCGACGCCGTTCAAGACGCGGCCGTGCGCGTCAGCGAAGGCGGCGCGATCGGCCGATCGCTCGGGCAGTCGAAGCTCTTCCCGCCGATGAGCATTCACCTCATCTCGAGCGGCGAGTCGAGCGGTGAGCTCGATCGGATGCTCGAACGGGCGGCCGCGCACCAGGAAAGTGAAATGGACGGATTACTCGGCGCGTTGCTGAGCGTGCTCGAGCCGGCCCTGATCGTCGTGATGGGACTCATCGTGCTGGCGATCGTCATGGCAATTCTGCTGCCGATTTTTCAGATCAATCAGCTCATCGGCTGACGCTCCAGACGGCGCCCCGTAGGCATTGTGACGCGCTTCAAAACCTAGTGCGAAGACGCCTTGCGAGGATATTGCCAAGGTCTTACCTTAGGTTTATAACAGCGCCGATTCGGCAAGGGTATACCGGCTCATTGATCTGGGAGGGAGTGATGAAACGCGACGAGTCGGAACCGGAAGACGACCTGAAGGAAGACGAGTCCGCCGAAAGCGAGGAAGAAGACGAGGTCGAAGAGGTTACCGACAACGTGGGTGACGCGTCGGTCGAGATCAACGTCGAAGAACTGATTCAAGAGCTCGAGATTCAGGGCATCGCGCATCAGCTCGGCAAGGAAGCCGCTACGCGACGCCGTCTCGAGGAGCTGATGGAGCAAAGACGAGCGAGAAGAGAGCTGGAGGATTTCGAAGACTACGAGATCTGAGTGCCGGAGAGACGCCGCACGGGGATCAGCGGAAATTCCTCGCATCGGTCTCGACTCCGCCGAGCAAGGGGCTGTAGTCGTAGAGCCGTTCCGCGATCACGTGCAGCACCTCTCCCTCCTTCTGCACACGCCCCGTGACCCCGAGCAGCCGGGCTCCGAGAAGCGGCCGGCGCTCCCGTTCAGCCACGCGAGCCCAAACGATCAGGTTCAGATAGCCGGTCTCGTCCTCCAGCGTGACGAAGATCACGCCCGAAGCGCTCGACGGGCGCTGCCGCGTGATGACGATACCCGCGGCATGCACGCGCTCGCCGTCATCGAGGGCGTGGACTTCGGCGGCGGACCGTAAGCCCATCCGCACGAGCCGCGCGCGCAGCAATGCGAGCGGATGGCGGCCGAGCGTAAAGCCGAGTCGGCGGTAGTCGGCAGCGATGTCCTCGCCTTCGGACGGACGCCTCAACATCGGAATACCCTCCGGGATCGGCGCATCGCCGAGCAGCGGCGACTCCTTCTCGACGCCCGCGACCTCCCACCGGGCGCGGTGGCGGTGCGCCGCAAGCGGCTTCAACGCGCCGGCCGCCGCCAATGCGCCGAGATCCTTCGCGTCGAGGCCCGCGCGGCGGGCGAGATCGCTCACGTCCGTGAAAGGCGCGGCGCGGCGTGCGGCCGTGATGCGCTCCGCGGCCTTGACCGTCAGCCCCTTCACCCGATCGAAGCCGAGCCGAATGCCGGGCTCGCCGCGCTCATCCGCCTCGAGCGTCGACTCTACGTCGCTCGCCGTGACGTCGACCGGCATGACCACGACGCCTTGCACGCGCGCGGCGCGGAGCAGCTGCGCAGGCGCGTAGAAGCCCATCGGCTGACTGTTCAGAAGCGCGCAGAAGAACGCGGCGGGCTCGTGGCACTTGAGCCACGCGGAAACGTAGACGAGCAGCGCGAAGCTCGCGGCGTGCGACTCGGGGAACCCGTATTCGCCGAAGCCTTGAATCTGATTGAACAGGCGCGTGGCGAACTCTTCCGAGTAGCCGCGGTCGCGCATGCCTCGGATCAGCCGCTGCTCGAAGAACGTGAGATCGCCGCGCCGCCGCCAAGCGGCCATCGCCCGGCGCAGCTGATCGGCCTCGCCCGGCGAGAAGCCGGCCGCGACGATCGCGAGCTGCATGACCTGCTCCTGGAAGATCGGCACGCCGAGCGTACGCTCCAGAACCTTGCGTACCTCCGGGCTGGGATAGTCGACCTCCTCTTCGCCGTTACGGCGGCGAAGATAAGGATGCACCATGTCGCCTTGAATCGGCCCGGGACGAATGATCGCGACCTCGATCACGAGATCGTAATAGCAGCGGGGCTTCAGCCGCGGCAGCATCGCCATCTGCGCGCGCGACTCGATCTGAAAGACGCCGATCGTGTCGGCCTTCGAGATCATGCGATAAACGGCCGGGTCCTCGGCCGGAATCTTCGCGATCGACATCGGCAGCATCGCCGCCCTCGCGGAGGAAGAAGGTGTCTGACACCTTTTTTCGCCGGTGTCCGGCACCTTCTTCTTTCCGTAGAAGGCGTCGATCAGCTCGAAGCTGCGCCGGATCGCCGTCAGCATGCCGAGGCCGAGCACGTCGATCTTGAGCAGCCCGAGCTCCTCGAGATCGTCCTTGTCCCATTGGATGACGGTGCGCTCCGGCATCGCCGCGTTCTCGATCGGCACGAGCCGATTGAGCGCGCCGTGCGAGATCACGAAGCCGCCGACGTGCTGCGAGAGGTGGCGCGGGAAGCCGATCAGCTGAGCGACCAGAGCACCGAGCATGCGCAGCCGCGGGCTTTCCGGATCGAGGCCGGCTTCCTTCACGCGATCGGCATCGATGCGGCGGCCGTCCCACCAATGCAGGGACTTCGCGAGCGTGTTCACCTGCACGTCGTCGAAGCCGAGCGCCTTGCCGACGTCGCGCACGGCGCTGCGCGCGCGGTAGGTGATGACCGTAGCGGCGAGCGCGGCGCGCTCGCGCGAATACTTCCGGTAGATGTACTGAATGACTTCCTCCCGGCGCTCATGCTCGAAATCGACGTCGATGTCGGGCGGCTCGTTGCGCTCCTTCGAGATGAACCGCTCGACGAGCATCTCCATGCGGGAAGGATCGACCTCGGTGATCCCCAAGCAGTAGCAGACGGCGGAGTTCGCGGCGGAGCCCCTGCCCTGGCACAGAATGCCGCGGCTGCGTGCGAACTCGACGATGTCGTACACGGTGAGAAAATACGGCTCGTACTCGAGCGCGCGAATCAGCTCGAGCTCGTGCTCGACGAGGCGGCGGACCTTCTCCGGCGCCCCCGAAGGCCAGCGCCGACGCATGCCTTTCTCGGTCAACGCCCGCAGATGACTCGCCGGCGTCTCGTTCTCCGGCACGAGCTCGTACGGATATTCGTAGCGCAGCTCGCGCAGCGAGAAGCTCACGCGATCGGCGATCTCGACGGTTTCCTCGAGCAACGCTTCGGGGTAAAGCTGCGCGAGCTCGGAGAGCGGCCGCAGGTGCCGCTCGCCGTTCGGATACGCATCGAAGCCGAGCCGGTCGACCGGCGTCTTCAGGCGTATCGCGGTCAACGTGTCCTGAAGCGCGCGCCGGCCGCGCTCGTGCATGTGAACGTCGCCGGCGGCCGTCATCGGCAAACCGAGCGCCGCGGCTGTGTGGCGGAGGCGCGCGAGCTTCTCGCGGTCGCCCGCGTCGCGGTGCAGCTCGACGGCGAGCCAGACTCGGCCTTCGAAGCGCTCCTTCAGCCACGCGCCCGCTTCGGCGTCCGGGGACGCCGACGGCACCCACAGGATCAGGCAATCGGACGGCTCGAGATAGCGGACGAAGTCTTCGCGGCAGAGCCGGTAGCCGCCTTTCTCGGCGGCGCGGCGCGCACACGTGATGAGCGCCGACAGCGCGCCGTAGGATGCCCGATCCGGCGCGAGCACGACCGTCTTCATACCACCCGGCAAAGCGAGCTCGCTGCCGACGATGAGCTTCAGCCCGTGCTCCTCGGCCGCGGCTAGCGCCCGCACGACGCCCGCCACCGAGCATTCGTCGGTCAATGCGAGCGCGGCGTAGCCGAGACGCGCGGCCTCGGCGACCAGCTCCTCCGGATGCGATGCGCCGCGGAGAAACGTGAAGTTGCTCAATGCATGGAGCTCCGCGTAGCGCATCAGCCGAATACTCCGTGCAGATACCAATGGCCGGCGGTGCGATCACGGTAAATCCAGAGCCTTTCTCCGCTTCGAGCGGCGGCGGCGAAATAGTCCCTGGCGATCCCTCCATCCCACCAGCCGCTCTCGATGCGCTCGGGACCATCGAGCAGCCGCAGTGCCGCGCCGCGAAAGCACGGCTCGCCTTCGACGCAAGCGAGACGCTCCGGAGCGGGAGCGAGCCACAGCGGCCGATGGGGCACCGGCGGCGACGCCGAGCCGCAAGGCGCACCGGGGACGACCGCGATCCATGCGCGCTCCGGGCGGTGATCCGCGGCCGGCGCGATCCCGTGAACGGCATCGGCGCCGAAGCGCGCGCGCAGGCGCTCGACGAGCTGCATGCGCGAGACGTGAGTCTCGGCGCCGTGCGCCCCGCCCGGCCTTCCGAGCAGCGGGCCGGTGGAAGGCCGCACGGGCTCGAGCGGCCCGGCCTCGAGAACGACGGCGGTTGCCGGAGCGGGCAGCGCGATGCGCTCGAGCCGGTCGCAAAGCAGATCGAGCAGCCTCGACCGATCGGCGGTGGCTTCGAGGAGATCGAGATCGTGAATGCTCGCCGGATGCCGCCTGTGCTCGAATCGCAGCCGCATCTTGCCGACCCGAGCTTGCCGAATGCGAAGCTCATCGGCCAGGCGCGCAGTCATCCGCGTCACGGCATCGACGAGGACGCTCAGGCTCGTGCTTTCGTCGATCAGCTCGATCTTGAAGCTCAGGCTCCGCGGCGCTTCGAAGCCCGTGCGCAAATCCGGATGCCGGCCGAGCGCCTTGTCCAGATCCTCGAGATAGCGCTTGCCTACTCTTCTTGCGAACCCGCCGCGCGGCAGCCGCAGGCACTCGCCGACGGTGCCTATACCGAAGCTTTCGAGGAGCTCGAGGACCGTCTCCGGCCAGCCGGTGACGTGCAACGGCAGGGGCCCGAGGCGCGCGACCAGCTCCTGCGACGAGACGGCATCGCCGCCTCCGCATCGCGCGAGCCACAGCGCGCCGAGCGGCGTGACCGCGGCCGAGAGACGAAAGTCGAGACCGCGGCGCGCGATTTCCGACGCCAGCGTCCGTTTCAAGCGCTCGAGGCCGCGGAAGAGCCGGAGGCTCGCGAGCACCTCGAGCAGCAAGGCCTGCGGAGGCTCGAGGCTGACCGCCGGAGTGAACCGGCAGCATGCGGCGGCCAACGCTTCGAGCAGCACACGCTCGGCTTGCGGAGAACGCTCGAGCACGCGAAGCGCGCCCGAGAACCCGAAGGCGGCGCTCAGATCGAGGCCCGGACCGATCCCTCTCGATCGGGCCGCTTCGTTCAGCGCGACGACGCGAAGCCGGCCTCGCAGCGCTTCGACGACGATCGTCGGCCGCGCATCGGCCGAGGCCGCCTGCGCCGCGCGCAGCGCGAGATCCGGCAAGTGCACCGCGATCCACAGCTGGACCTTGCGCAGCGGCGGATGCGCATCGACCGAAGAGGCGCGAGCCTCTCCGAAAGGCGGAAGAGCAATCGGCTTGGCGAACGGGGCCATGGCCAAAAGCGGACGTCAGAGCCCTTTATCGTGGTGACTCCGACGGACCGGCGATACTCCCGGTAAAAAAGGCGCCGCCTCTTCTGCAGGCTGCGAGAACGAACCGCTCGACGCCGACGAGGAGAGGTCGAGAATGAGCGTCGTGGGCCGACCGCCGCGGCACTTCAACACTTCGACCCGGACGCCTGCGGCGTCTGCGGACACTCTCAGCCTGAGCGCGGCGGGCGATCGCTGCGCACACGCGGCTTCGGGACGGAATAGCACGAGCCCCGTGTCGCGCTCCTCGGCGGAGAGCTGCAAGCGCCGCAGCGCCTTGTCGTTCGCCGAGTCGACCCACGCGAGCACGACCGCGCTCGTGCCCGAGCGCACCGCCTGCTCGGTTGCCCAGAGCGCCTCCTCCCCGGCCGCCGGCCCGGGACGCGCCGCGCCCTCGAGACCATTCGACGTGCGCGCAGCCGGACGCGGCGGCCGCACCAGCAGAACGCGCGCCACGTCGACGCCGTGACTGGCGAGCGCCGGCGCATACGGCACGAAAGGCGGCGCAATCCAGACGATCCACCCCGCGCTCGCCGCCTCGGAACGGCTCGTGGCGGCCAGCGCCGGCATCAGTAAACGAAGCTCGCCGATGCCGTAACGCGCGACGAAGATTTCGATGACCGCGCCCCAAGGCCAGCCGCCGCCGATCGTTTCGTCGAGCGCGGGGAAGCCGGTGGCGAGCACGGCCCGCCTCGAGCAGCCGCTTGCGCCGCGCCAGACGTGCGGGCCGGTGAGCGCTTCGAGGCTTGCCGCCATCGTCACCCCATCGAATGCCTGACGACGCCGACGACGATGCCTTCGATCGTGAGCGACTCTTCGCGGAGATCCACCTCGATCGGCTCGAACTCGGGATTCTCCGGAAGCAGCCAGACGCGATGACCTTCGTGCCGGTAACGCTTGACCGTGACCTCGTTCTCGAGGCGCGCGACGACGATCTGCCTGTTTCTGATCTCCGGCGTGCGATGCACCGCGACGAGATCGCCGTCGAGAATGCCGGCGTCGCGCATGCTCATGCCGTGGACGCGCAGCAGGAAATGGGGCTGCAGCTTGAAGAGATCCGGATCGATTTGATAACGGGCCTCGATGTTCTCCTCCGCGAGGATCGGTGCGCCGGCGGCGACTCGGCCGACGAGCGGCAACCCGATCTGCTCCCGAAGCGAATCCTTCAACCGAATGCCGCGGGAAGTGCCGGGTATCAGCTCTATCGCGCCCTTGCGCTCCAGTGCCCGAAGATGCTCCTCGGCGGCATTCACGGAACGGAACTTCAAGCGCCGCGCGATCTCCGCCCGCGTGGGCGGCATGCCGGTAGTGCTGATCGCCTTTTGAATCAGGTTGAGGATTTGCCTTTGCCGTGGGGTGAGCTCGCGCATCGCTGGACCTGCCCTGACCTGTATAGGTACCTACCCTGATGATATGTACAGGTCGAGGGCGCGGTCAAGGGGAAAACGGCCGTATCCGCATGCGCCCCGACACGCTCCGATGCGGCACGGCAGCCGCCGATGCCACCGGCAGGAAAGGGAGGAAGGTGCTGCGTGCCGGTCGAAGCTCAGTCGACCTGCAGATGCTCGAGACGATTGCAGCTGCTGACAACGATCTGCAGCTCGTCGATGCAGCCGCTCGATGACGGTCTGCGACGCCGGCCCCATCGAACAAGACGATCGATCAGCTCGAAGACTCGAGCCTCCGTGAGCGGGGTAACGATCCGCCCTTCGATCGCAACCTCCACGCAATTCCTGCGGATGAATTGCGCATCGGCACGCCCCGGACGTCCCCTCCTCCGGCCCTTCGATGGGTGAAAACTTCTGTTGAGTCAATTGTCTGCTTATGGAGACGCCCTTATAACCGCAATTGCAGTAGCGTTCGCTTTAGTCAATAATCACGCGTGTTTTTCCACCACCAACCCAGGGGATACTCAATGACGATGAAGTTAACGGGCGCACTGCGAGCAGCAGCACTGATCGTCGGAGCGGCAATCGCCACCGGCTGCGCCTCGGTGACCGCCGAGCAACTCGAAGAGGTCCGTGCCGCGGCTGAAGCTGCTCAAAACGCCGCCGACCAAGCGCAGCGTGCAGCAAACGAAGCCCGTCAGGCTGCTTCCGGTGCGCAGAGCACCGCGAATCAGGCGCTTCAGGCCGCTCAAGCCGCACAGGCCTGCTGCGACGCGAACAGCCAGCGCATCGACAGGATGTTCGAGCAGTCGCAGGCCAAGTAGTCAGGCGAACGAACAACTCGAATAAAGCCTTCAAGGCGACGTACTCCCGATACCGCCTCCCGTCTTCGAGAAGAGCCGCCAAGGCCCATTTGGCGGCTCTTTTTTTTCTCGCTGAAAGCTCTTCGAAGCCGGCGCCCGAACGAGCCCGTGCGGTGCATCGTCGGATCGCGCGTAGGCCGAACGGCCGCAGGTGGAGGTTCGAGCCGGCGCCGTTCGGGCGGCGGCACCGCGTAGAGAAAGCGAATCAGTAGCCGGCAGCGTCGGGAAGGGCCGGGTCCGCTGCGGGAAGCGCCGCCTCCGCAGCCGGAAGGACAGCCTCCGCCGCCGGAACGGCCGCGTCGACCGCCGGCGCGCTCGCCGGCTTGCTCGCGAGGCCCGACTCGTTCTCGGCCGCGTCATCGGACGCGGTCGTCGCGAGCGCGCCGCTTCCGTCGAGCTCCGCGAGCGACACCGCGAAAGGCATGCCGAGCGCGTCCCGCATGACGCTCTCGGCCAGGCCCCAATCGACGCGCGCGGCGCGCTCTTCGGTGGCCGCGACGAACTCGCGCGTGAGCTCGGTCAACGTCCAGCGGCCCGCCTCGACCTCCTCGGCGAGCGGCGGGTGCGCCTCCAAATAGAGCTCGCCGCCCTCGCTCCAGCCGGCCTTGTAAGGCTGGTTCACGATCCGGACCGGCGTACCGATCGGCACGCGCGCGAACAGCGCCTCGATGTCCTCGGGGAACATCCGCACGCAACCGTGTGTGACGCGCATTCCGACGCCCGATGGCCGGTTCGTGCCGTGAATGAGGTACCCGGGGATTCCGAGGTACAACGCGTGCTTCCCGAGCGGGTTGTCCGGGCCCGGAGGCACGACGGCCGGCAGCGGATCGTTTCGCGCCGCATGCTCCTCGCGGATCGATTCGGGCGGATACCACGTCGGGTTTCGCGCCTTGTCGACGACCGTCGTTTTGCCGAGCGGTGTCGTCCAGTCCAGGCGGCCGATGCTGATCGGGTACGTGAAGACCTTGTCGGGCGCGTCGGCCGGATAGTAATAAAGCCTGAGCTCGGCGACATTGACGACGATGCCTTCGCGGGGTGCGCGCGGCAGGACGTACTGCGTGGGCAGAACGATCCGCGTGCCCTCTCCCGGCAGCCATGCATCCACGCCGGGATTCGCGTCCTTCAGCTCCTCGTAGCCGAGGTCGTACTGCCTCGCGAGCGCGACGAACGTGTCCTCGTAGCGGGCCGTGACGTAACGGACCTCCCCGATCACGTCGTGACCCTTCGGCAGAAGGTACTCCGCCGCGTCGGCCACGGATACGGCGAGCGCGAGCAGCAGCGGCAAGAGAAGGGGCGGTTTCCGCATCGCCGCCATTATACGTATCACGACGCGTGCAAAAAGCGAACCGCGTTCACCAGGCGCGACGCGGGCCGACACGACGATCGGGCTGTCTCGCGGCGCGGCGCCGAAATGCGCTTCGACCCGATTCCCGACATGATGGAGCGGGGCCGCTCGGGGTCAGTAGCGCACGAGCCCTGCGCCCCAAGTGAAGCCGCCGCCGAAAGCCTCGAGCAGCAGCAGGTCGCCGCGCTTCACGCGCCCGTCGCGGACGGCGGCGTCGAGCGCGAGCGGAACGGAGGCCGCCGACGTGTTGCCATGCTCGGCCACCGTCAGCACGACGCGTTCCATCGGCAGCTGCAAGCGCTTCGCGGTGGCCTTGATGATCCGGATGTTGGCCTGGTGCGGAATGAGCCAGTCGATCTGGCCCTTGTCGAGGCGGTTGGCGTCGAGAACCTCGTCGACCATCGTCTCGAGGGTCTTCACGGCGACCTTGAACACCTCGTTGCCCTTCATCCGCAGCGCGGCGCGCTCGCAGTCCCGGCCCTGCTTCGAGACGCCGTTCGATGCGTAGAGCAGATCGCGAAACCGGCCGTCCGCTCCGAGCCTCGTGTAAAGGATGCCGGGAGCTTCCGCGGCCTCGAGGATCACCGCGCCGGCGCCGTCGCCGAAAAGCACGCACGTCTCGCGCTCGCTCCAATCGACGATGCGCGACATCGTCTCTGCGCCGACGACCAGCGCCCGCTTCGCCTGGCCGCCTTTGATCATCTGATCGGCGACCGTGAGGCTGTACATGAAGCCGGAGCAGGCGGCCTCGAGGCTGAAAGCGGGGCAGCCGCGAATTCCGAGCCGCTCCTGAAGCAGGCAGCCGACGTTCGGGAAGATGAGATCCGGAGTCGTCGTGCCGACGAGGACGAGATCGATGTCCCCGCCGTCGACGCCCGCGCTTTCCATCGCCGCGACGGCGGCCCGGTAGGCCAGGTCGCTCGTCGTCTCGCTCTCGCCGGCGATGTGGCGCCGCTCGATGCCCGTTCGGCTGCGGATCCATTCGTCCGACGTATCGACCATCCGCTCGAGGTCGAAGTTCGTGAGGACCCGCTCGGGAAGATACGACCCGGTGGCCGCTATGCGCGAATACATTCTGCTGGCTGGTCCTCGATGAGCTTGCCGATCTGGATCGGCACGCCTTTTCGGGCTTCGACGATCGCCGTGCGCACGGCGGTCTCGAACGCGAACGAGTCGGCGCTTCCGTGGCTCTTCAAGACCACACCGTTCAGACCGACGAGGCTCGCACCGTTGTAGCGGCGCGGATCCACCCGCACACTTATCGCGTCGAGCGCGGACTTGGCCACCACGCCTTGCAGCACTCGCAGGCCGTTGCGGTGGAACTCCTGCTTCATGAACTCGCCGATCAGCCGCGCAACGCCCTCCATCGTCTTCAACGCGACGTTGCCGACGAACCCGTCTGTCACGACGACGTCGACGTCGGCGTGAAAGATGCCGTCACCCTCCACGAACCCGATGTAGTTGAGGCCGCTGTGCGCGAGCAGCTCCCCGGCCTCGCGCACGACCTCGTTGCCCTTGATGTCCTCCTGGCCGATGTTGAGCAAGCCGACGCGCGGGCGCTCGACGTCGAGCATGTCGCTCGCAATCACCGAGCCCATCAGCGCGAACTGCAGCAGGTGCTCGGCCGTGCAGCCCACGTTCGCGCCGAGATCGAGCATGTAGGTGGGACCCGTGACGCCGGGGAGCGCGGAGATGATCGCCGGCCGATCGATGCCGGGCAGCGTCTTCAGCACGTAGCGCGCCGTGGCCATCAACGCGCCGGTGTTGCCGGCGCTGACGCACGCGTCCGCCTCGCCCGCCTTCACGAGCTCGAGCGCGACGCGCATCGACGAGTCCTTCTTCCGCCGCAGCGCGTCCCCCGGAGGCTCGTCCATCTTCACGACCTCGGTGGCCGCGCGGTAACGAAGCCGCTCGCCGTGGTTTTCGCCGCCCTCGCGCCGCGCACGCTCGAGCACCTCGGGCAGCCCGACCAGCACGAGGTTGACGGAGTCGTCCTTCTCGAGCGTGGCGAGGGCTGCCGGCACGACGGTGTCCGGACCGCGGTCGCCGCCCATCGCGTCCAGGGCAATCGTGACCTTGCGGTTCATTTAGTGAAGCTTCGGACGGAACGCGGGGTGGGAGCCCGGAGTCGACGTACGGCGAGCGCGAACGGCGCGCTCAATCCTCTTCGGCTTCCTGAGGAACTTCGACGACCTTGCGGCCGCGGTAATAGCCGTCGGCCGTCACGTGATGACGCCTATGCGTCTCGCCGGTCGTCGCGTCCACGGCGAGCGTCGGGCCTCGCAACGCGTCATGGGACCGGCGCATACCCCGCCGCGACGGCGTCTTGCGCGATTTCTGCACAGCCATTTTCGGATACTCCTGATTGCAACTCGAAGCGTCGCGGACGACTCGGCTCAACCGAGCTCGTCCGCTGCGATCGGTCCGGCGCCCGCGCCGCCGCAATCCTCCGGCCGCTCGTGCCTGGGGACGATGGGCAGCGAGATTATAAGTTCATCTTCGATCAATATGGCGGGCATCAGCCGCTCGTCGTCGAGCACGAGCGGCTCGTACCGATCCGGCACGTGCTTCTCGAGGGACGCGCTTTCCAGCAGCACCATCTCCACTCGGTCCCGAAGCGGGTACTCGAGCGGCTCGAGGCACCGCTGACACAGCAGTTGCACCGTGGTCTCGTATTCGACGTCTATTATCAGCCAGCCGCCCGGGTCCTGTCGAAAGCGGAGCGTCGCCTTGACGGTGCCCTTGTCCGATTGCAGCAGCTCGGTCAGCCGGTTGAAGCGGTTCAGCTCGATTTCCCCGCCGACCACGCCGCCGCGCTCCCCAAGCGCTCCGAGCTCACGCGCACCATACCAGCTATAGAGCGACGCGGGCATGACGGCGTATCATAGGGGTGGAGGATTATCCTGTCAAAACCGCAAGTTAGCGCGGAGTTCGCTCGCGTGACGACGCTCACAAAAGGCCGCACATGACGCGCTTGATACTGGCTTCGACCTCCAAATACCGCTCGGAGTTGCTTGCGCGGCTCGGCCTGCCGTTCCGGACCTGCGCGCCGAACGTCGACGAGCGCATCGAGCCGGACGAGGGGCCGGGCGAGGCCGCCGCACGGCTCGCGCGGGCGAAGGCCGAGGCCGTGCAGGCCGCGGACGCGATCGTGGTCGGCGCCGATCAGGTCCCTTCCCTCGAAGGACGCATCCTGCGCAAGCCGGGCACGCACGAGGCGGCGGTCGAGCAGCTCCTGGCGTGCGGCGGCCGCAGCGTCGCGTTTCATACGGCCGTGGCGGTCATCGAGAGACCCGGCGGCCGGCGATGGGAGAGCGTCGACGTCACGGAAGTGCTCTTCGACGATCTCACGCGGGAGCGAGTCGACCGCTATCTCCGGCGCGATCGGCCCTACGACTGCGCCGGCGGGTTCAAGGCCGAGGGGCTCGGCATCGCTCTGTTCAAGGCGATCCGCACGAACGACCCGACGGCGCTGATCGGCCTGCCGCTGATCTGGCTCGCCGGCGCGCTGCGGGAAGCCGGCTTGGACCCGCTCGGAGCCTGATCCGACCTGCCCCGACGAAGCCTATCCGGGCCGGCCTTGGCGCGTCCGGTGCCGAACGCGCGTCACGGGCGCGCGGCACGCGCCTCGTGGAGAGCGCGGAGGACGGCGCCGAGCTCGGGCGGCAGCGGCGCGCTGACCGCGAACGGCTCGCCGCTGTCGGGCCAGTCGAATCCGACGGCGTGGGCGTGCAGGAACATCCGGTGCAGGCTGAACGCACGCATTTCCGCGTCGAAGCCCGCGTCGCCGTAGCGCTCGTCACCGGCGATCGGGTGCCCGGCCCAGGCGGCATGGACGCGGATCTGGTGGGTGCGACCGGTTCGGATCGTGACCTCGACGAGCGACGCGAGCGGCCCGAACGCCTCGATCCGGCGGAACCGGCTTCGCGCGGGCTTCCCGGCCTCGTCGACCGTGACCGTCACCTCGCCGAGGCGGCGATGCGCCTTCAGCGGGGCGTCGAGATCGACGGCGCCGTGCTCCCACGCGCCCCGAACCAATGCGAGATAGCGCTTCTCCACGGCGCCTTCGCGCAGCGCGGCGTGCAGCGCGCGCAGTGCGCTGCGCCGCTTGGCGACCAGGAGGCACCCGGACGTCCCGCGATCGAGCCGGTGCACGAGCTCGAGCGTCCGCAGCTCCGGTCGCAGGACGCGCAGCGCCTCGATGCAGCCGAGCCGGATGCCGCTGCCGCCGTGCGAAGCGAGCCCGGCGGGCTTGTCGACGACGAGCAGCCGCCGGTCCTCGTAGATGATCCGGTCGCGCAGCCACTCCACCGAGTCTCGCCCGGCCGGGACGGCCGCCGGGCCCGCCCGCTCCACCGGCGGGACCCGCACGCGGTCGCCCGCGCGCAGCCGGTACCCCGGAGTCACGCGGCCCGAATTGACCCGCACCTGCCCCGAGCGAATCAGCCGGTACACGTGGCTTCGGGGCACCCCTTTCAGGCGGGCGATCAGGAAATTGTCGAGGCGCTGCCCGGCAATCTCCGCGTCGATCTCCCGGTGCTGAACCGCCGGCTTGCTCCGTAATGCGCCCACTGGACCTGCAAATTGTGCATAAGCGCGTCTATGTTATAGTACCGCCAACGGATTTCGCCCTGGGCAGGCCCGCCTGCGAGGGCTGGTCCGTGTCCGATTTCCGCCGCATCGTGAGGAATCGTGAGCGGCCATTGAGTTGATAGAGTTTTTGTTGTCGGCGAACCCGGAGTGGGTGCCGCGATCTCGGGCATGGCTCTCCGTCGCAGAAGAAGCTCACAGACGCTGACGGATCGAGCACTTCGAGCCTACCGCAGAATCATGACACGGCGGTTTCACGACACATACTGCTTGCATTCTGCACCGCGGATCACGGCTGTCGTACCAGGCACCGGGCCCGCCCCTAACGGGCTGAGGTCTTATGAAACGCATGTTGGTGAACGCAACTCAGCAGGAAGAGTTGCGCGTGGCCATGGTGGATGGCCAGAAACTTTACGATCTTGATATCGAGGTACCTTCGCGAGAACAGCGTAAGGCGAACATCTACAAGGGGCGAATCACTCGCATCGAGCCGAGCCTCGAGGCCGCCTTCGTCGACTACGGCGCGCAGCGCCACGGCTTTCTCCCCCTAAAGGAAATCTCCCCCGAATACTTCATCCGCCAGCCAGAGGCGGGCGAGCGCGTGCAGATCAAGGACGTGCTCCGCGAGAACCAGGAGATCGTCGTCCAGGTCGAGAAGGAGGAGCGCGGCACGAAGGGCGCGGCCCTGACCACGTACGTGAGCCTTGCCGGCCGCTTCCTCGTGCTGATGCCGAACAATCCGCGCGCGGGCGGCGTCTCCCGCCGGATCACGGGCGAGGACCGGGAGATCGTCCGGCAGTCGCTCGAGGAGCTCGCACCGCCGGAAGGCATGGGCTGCATCGTGCGCACGGCCGGCGTCGGCCGCAGCACCGAGGAGCTGCGCTGGGATCTCGACTACCTGCTGCGCGTCTGGGAGTCGATCAAGCAGGTCGTCGTGACCCGTCCGGCCCCGTTCCTGATCTACCAGGAAGGGAACGCGATCGTCCGCGCGCTGCGGGACTACTACTCGAGCGAGATCGGCGAAATTCTGATCGACGATCCGAAGGTTTACCAGGAAGCGCTCGAGTTCATGGAGCGGGTGCTGCCGCAGAGCGTGCGCAAGCTCAAGCTCTACGACGACCCCACCGTGCCGCTCTTCACGCGCTTTCAGATCGAGAGCCAGATCGAGTCCGCGTTCGCGCACAAGGTCCAGCTGCCGTCCGGCGGCAGCATCGTGATCGACCACACGGAGGCGCTCACGGCCATCGACATCAACTCCGCGCGGTCGACGAAGGGCGAGGACATCGAGGAAACGGCGCTCAACACGAACCTCGAGGCGGCGGACGAGATCGCTCGGCAGCTGCGCATCCGCGACCTCGGCGGCCTGGTCGTGATCGACTTCATCGACATGGGCCCGCACCGGAACCAGCGCGAGGTCGAGAACCGGCTGCGCGAGGCCGTTCGTCAGGATCGCGCGCGGATTCAGATCGGCCGCATCTCCCGTTTCGGCCTGCTCGAGCTGTCGCGGCAGCGGCTGCGCCCCTCTCTCGAGGAATCCACGCAATCCGTGTGCCCCCGGTGCAACGGCACCGGGAACGTACGCAGCGTCGAGTCGCTCGCGCTCGCGATCTTGCGGCTCGTCGGGGAAGAGGCGCGCAAGGACCGGACCGCGAAGGTCATCGCGCAGCTGCCGATGGAGGTTGCGAACTACGTGCTGAACGAGAAGCGCGACTGGGTGCAGACGATCCAGGAGCGCAACAACGTTCAGATCGTGCTGATCGGCAATCCGGACATGGACACGCCGAACTATTCGATCAAGCGCGTCCGCGACGACGAGGCCCATCTGCCGGAGAACTCCGGCACCAGCTACAAGATGGTCGAGCCGAAGGAGGATCCGTCGCTCGCCTACGAGGAGATCAAGCGCGCCGTGAAGGCCGAGGAAGCGGCGGTCTCCGCCGTGCTGCCGACGACGCCGGCGCCGCTGCCGGCTGAGCGGACGGCGCGCGACGAGCCGAAGGCACCGGGACTGCTGCGTCGCATGCTCGCGTGGCTGAACGGAGGCGGCCGGGAAGCGGAGCGATCCGCTCCGGCGGCACGCGGCGGGCGGCGTGCGTCGTCCAGCCGCGAACGTGACGGGCGCACCGGCCAAGGCGACCGGCGAAGCCGCGAACGCGGAAGCACGCGCAAGAGCCGCGGCGGGCGCAGCGACGCGAGCGCGCAGGGCGGCCGCTCCAGCCGTGCACAAGCAAGCGGCCAAGGCAACGCGTCCGCCGCGCCGACCGGCAGCCAGGAAAGCCCGCCGGCCGGGGCTCACGGCGGGGGCTCCCGCAACCGCCGCTCGCGCAATCGCAAGGCATCGCGCGGCGACCGGCGCAACGGCGGCCGCTCGGACGAGAGCGCGACAGCGGAAGCCCAGACCGCAAAAACCGACGCCGCGCGGACGCGTGCCGGCGACGAACGCGGCGCGCCCGAGCAGGCCGGCGCGAAGCCGGCCGAGCCGGCGACGCCGAGGAGCACGAACGGCAGCGGAGCGGAGAGCGCGCCGGCCATGCCGACGGGCGGCGCCGGAGCGGCGCCGCGGCTCGTCGCGTCGCCTCTGAGCGGGGCCGACTCGGTCTCGGCTGACGCATCGCCGGCGCCGCGCTCGGACACGCCGGCCCGTGCCGTTCCGGATACGCCGCGAAGCGCCGAGCCCGCCTCCCGCGCGGCCGACGATGCCGCGGGCTCCGGCGGAGACGCAGCGCACCGGACCGGCACGGAAGGCCCGGGCGAGGACCGCAATCAGGAAGCGTCGGCTTCGGGCTGACGTCGGGCGCCTTTCGAAGCCTCTCCGCCGCCCGCGGCGGCGACGTCGGCTGCCCTCCGCATCGCGGCGGCGCGCAGTGACTCGGGTACGGCGGAGAACCGCGTCAGACGCCCGCGCTTTGCAGCCGGCGCTTCACGTGCTCGAGCAGGCCGAGCGAGGCCTCCTCCACGAGGTCCAGAACGTGCTCGAAGCCGTTGCTGCCGCCGTAGTACGGATCGGGCACCTCGGTGCGCCCGACGTGAGGTGCGAACTCGAGGAGCAACCGGATCCGATCGTGATACTCGGCCGGGGAAAGCTCCCGCAGCAGCTCGACGTTCGTGCGATCCATCGCGAGCACCAGGTCGAAGCGCTCGAAATCTCTCCGCTCGATCCGCCGCGCACGCTGACCGGAAAGATCGATGCCGCGGCGAGCCGCCGCCCGCTGCGCGCGCTGATCGGGCGGCTCGCCGACGTGGTAGGCGTGCGTGCCGGCCGAATCCAGGCGGAGCGCCAGCTCGGGTGCACGCTCCTGCCAGACCTTGCGGAACACGGCTTCGGCCGTCGGCGAGCGGCAGATGTTGCCCATGCAGACGAACAGCAGGCCGAATCCGCTTTCGGCCGCCGCGCCCGGATCCTCGTCGGATTCCGCGGCGGTGCGCCGCAGTCTGTCGAAGATCATCTTCAAGCTCGGCCCCCGGCGTTTCGCGATCCTTTGCGAAGCGGAACAAATTGTAGCGCACGAGCGCCTCGCGGGCGGCACCGGCCGAGTCGCCGTCACTGGGAGACGAGCCTGCGTACCGTTGCGAGGTCCTCGGGCGTGTCGACCCCCCGCGGCGGCGGCACCTCGGCATCGGCGACCGCGATCCGATAGCCGAGCCACAGCGCCCGCAGCTGCTCGAGGCGCTCCGTGAGCTCGAGCGCGCACGGCGGCTCGGCGGCCAAGGCCCGCAGATCGCCGGCACGGTATGCATAGAGCCCGATGTGCCGGCGCGGCGGCTCGTTTCGCTGCCCGTCGCGTATCCACGGGATCGGCGCGCGGCTGAAATAGAGGGCGCGCCCCGCGCGATCGCACACGACCTTCACCGCGGCGGGGTCGTGCAGCTCCCGCTCCGACGTCACCGGCGTCGTCAGCGTGGCGATGGAGGCGTCCGGGTCGGCCGCAAGCAGCTCGGCGACCTGTGCGATCAGCCGAGGCGGCACGAGCGGCTCGTCGCCCTGCACGTTCACGACGATCTCGGAGTCGCCGAAGCCGCGGCGGGCCGCGACCTCCGCGATCCGATCCGTGCCGCTCGCGTGCGCTGCGCTCGTGAGCTCGACGTCGGCGCCGCAGGCCCGGGCGGCGGCCACCACGCGCTCGTCGTCCGTCGCCACCACGACGAGCGCGGCGCCGCTCGCGCGCGCCTGCTCGTGCACCCAAGCGATCATCGGCCGTCCGCCGATGTCCGCGAGCGGCTTGCCGGGCAGCCGACTCGACGCGTAGCGCGCGGGAATCACGACATTGAAGCGAACCGTCATCGTGCTCGGTCGGAAGCGTCGTCAGTCGTCAGCGGGACGGCGCGACGGGCGAAAAGCGCTCTCGCCGACCGCGTCGGGCCGCGCGGCGCGCCGTTCATTTCACTCGACGTCCGGCACCGGCCTTGCATGCCCGTGCGCGGCGGGACGTCACGATAGCGCAAGCGTCCCGACCTCGGATAGGCACGGGTTGGAGGAGAAGGAACATGGCGGCCATTCGGCGACAAGCGACGACGATCTGGAAAGGCGATCTCGCATCGGGATCGGGGAAGTTCAGCGGCGGGAGCGGCGCCCTCACCGAGCTCCCGGTCACGTGGGCCTCGCGGACGCAGGCGCCGGGCGGAAAGACCAGCCCGGAGGAGCTGATCGCGGCCGCGCACTCGACCTGCTACGCGATGGCGCTGTCGCATACGCTCGCCGGCGCCGGGACGCCCGCGGAATCGCTCGAGGTCACCGCCGTCGTCGAGCTCGACACGGGCGCGGCCGACGGGCCGCGAGTGACGCGCTCCGCGCTCGAGGTCGTCGGCCGCGTGCCGGGGATCTCGAACGAACGCTTCGTCGAGCTCGCCCGGCAAGCGGACGAAGGCTGCCCGATCTCGAATCTGCTCCGCGGCGGCACGACGGTCACGCTGAACGCGCGCTCGAGCTGAGCGGCCGACCTCGCGAAGGGAAAGCGGCGCGCGCGCCGGCGCGTCATGCCCGCACGGCGGGCCTGCCGCCGCTCGCGCGAAGCCGCTCGTCGATCGTGCGGGCCAGGCGCCCCCCGGCCTCGGCTTCGAGGACGGCCTCGACTGCAACACACCACAGATCGTCGTGAGCGATCTCCCGGCATTTCACCGCGTCCTTCTCCGTGACGAGCACCGCGCCGTGCGGCGCGGGACGCAGATCCGCGGCCGTGATTTCGGCATGATCCGGCAACGGATGGCGGCATACGTCGAGGCCCGCGCGCTCGAGCATCCGGAAGAACCGCTCCGGATCGCCGATGCCGGCCACGGCGTGGACGGTGCGTCCGGCGAAGTCCGCGAGCCGCGCCGTGGCGCCGTCACGAACCCGGTACACGCGGCTCACGCGCAGCGTCATTCGCAACGCGCTCGACGGCACGCCGGCGCACGCCGACGTGCCGGAGCCCGACGCGGAGGAGGCCGTGCCGCCGTCGTTCACGACGACCGCGTCGACCGTGCCGAGCCTCGACGCCGGCTCGCGGAGAGGCCCGGCCGGCAGGCAGAGCCCGTTGCCGAGCCCGCGCCGCCCATCCACGACCGCGATCTCGAACGCGCGCGCCATCCGCCGGTGCTGCAAGCCGTCGTCCGAGATCACGACGTCGACGCCGCCGTCGGCGAGGAGCGCGCCCGCCGCAACGCGGTCGGGTCCCGCGCTGACGGGGACGCCGGTGCGCGCGGCGAGCAGCACCGCCTCGTCGCCGACGAGCGCCGGATCGTCGTCGGCCGCGACGTGCCGGGGCCACGAGCGTGCGCGCCCGCGATACCCGCGCGTGACGATCCCGGGAGACCAGCCCCGCGCGCGGAGCGTTTCGGCGAGCCAGATCACGAGCGGCGTCTTCCCGGTGCCGCCGGCGGTGACGTTGCCGACGACGACGACCGGCACCGGCAGCCGCACGCTCCGCTTCACGCCGCTCGCGTAGGCGGCGGCCCGAAGCGTGACGACGAGCCGAAACAGGAGCGAGAGCGGCCACAGCGGCCAACGCCACGCGCTCTCGCCGTACCAGATCGAGTCGACGGCCCTTGCGGTCTCCGCGCGCATGCCCGGCGCCTCAACCGGCGAACTGCATCCGATAGAGCGCCGCGTAGTGCCCGCCGCGCGCGAGGAGCTCCGCGTGCGTGCCGGTCTCGACGACCTCGCCGTCGCTCATGACGACGATCGAGTCGGCGTTCTCGATCGTCGACAGGCGGTGCGCGATCACGAGCGTCGTCCTGCCCTTCATCAGCGCGCCGAGCGCGCTTTGCACGCGCCGCTCCGACTCCGTGTCGAGGGCGGACGTCGCCTCGTCGAGGATCAGCACGGGGGCGTTCTTCAATATCGCGCGCGCGATCGCGATGCGCTGCCGCTGGCCGCCCGAGAGCAGCACGCCCCGCTCGCCGACCGGAGTATCGAGGCCTTCGGGGAGCGCCGCGGCGAACTCCGACACGTACGCGGCCTCGGCCGCATGCTCGATCTCCTCGCGCGGGCAGTTGCCGAGCGCGCCGTACGCGATGTTGTTCGCGATCGTGTCGTCGAAGAGCACGACGTCCTGGCCGACGAAGCTGAGCTGGCGGCGAAGATCCGCGAGCCGATAGCGGCGGATGTCCGTGCCGTCGAGCAGAATCTCGCCCTCGTCGGGGTCGTAGAACCTCGGCAGCAGGCTCGCGACCGTCGACTTGCCGCTGCCGGAGCGGCCGACGAGCGCGACCGTGCTGCCCGCGGGGGCGCGGATGTTCACGCGGCGCAGCACGCGCCCTCCTCGGCCGTACCCGAACGATACGTTCCGATACTCCACGTCGCCGCGTGCGCGCTCGAGGCGCTCGGTGCCCTGGTCGATCTCCCCGCGCGCGTCGAGTGTCTCGAACAGGCTCTCGGCCGCCGCGATCCCGCGCTGCACCGCGGCGTTGATGTTGATGAGGCGCTTGAGCGGCGCGAGCAGCGTGCCCATCGCCATCAGAAAGGCGACGAACAGCGACGCGCTCAGATCCTCGAGCATCCACTCGGAGAACGCGACGAGGATCACGGCCGCGACTCCGAGCGCGACCACGTACTGCGTCAGCGCGTCGCCCGCGGCCCGCGTCGCGGCGAGCCGCACGTTCAGCCGGAAGTTGCGCCGATTGATCGCGTCGAACTGTTCGCGCTCGTAGGCTTCGCCTTGAAAGACCTTGACGATGCGATGCCCGTGCAGCGATTGCTCGGCGACGCGCGTCACGTCGCCCATCGAGCTTTGAATGCGCGCGCTGTAGCGCCGGAACGCCCGGCTCATGTACCTGACCATGACGCCGATCGTCGGGCCGACGACGGCAACCAGCAGCGTGAGCTGCGGGCTGAGATACAGCATCACGCCGATCAGCACGAGGATCGTGAGACCGTCGCGGAGCAGCGTGACGATCGACGTCGAGATGGCTTCAGCCACCTGCTCCGTGTCGTAAGTGAGCTTCGAGATCAGCACGCCGGACGGGATGCGGTCGAGATCGCCGGCCGGCATCACGAGGTAGTGGCCGAAGAGCTCGTTGCGAAGATCGCGGATCACCGAGCGGCCGACCCAGCTGAACCCGTAGACTGCGAGAAAATCCATCACGCTGCGCACGCCGAACGCGAGCGCGATCAGGAGCGGTATGCGCCACGGAGAGTCGGCTGCGCGGCCCACGTCCTGCAGACGCTCGATCACGTCCTCGAGCAGAAACGGGAACACCCCGTTCGTGGCGGCATAGACGGCCATCGCGACCATCGCGCCCGCCATCGTGCGCCAGTGCGGCGCGAGGTAACCGAGCAGGCGGCG
This sequence comes from Gammaproteobacteria bacterium, assembly GCA_036381015.1. Lineage (NCBI taxonomy): Bacteria > Pseudomonadati > Pseudomonadota > Gammaproteobacteria > Gammaproteobacteria bacterium. The sequence continues at coordinate 44,849 of DASVDR010000037.1, read as the reverse complement.
GTACACCGCGACGGCGTGCCGGTCCAGCACCGCGCGTCTCCCGACGGCGCGCCGCTCTCGCGGGGCACCGTCTTCCACGTCGCTCACCGCGCCCGGGAGCGGCCGCGGCTCTTCAGATGCCATTCCGTCGACTCGGGGCGGCTCACGCTTCCGGAGGGGTGATCGTCGCGATGTTGACGTGGACGAAGCCGAGCTGGCCGACCACGTCCATCGCTGTGACGACGGACTGGTGGGTGGCGTTCGCGTCCGCGCGGATGTAGACCGGCATGTTGCGGGCGTCGCCGATCAGCCGCTCGATCGCGGCGCGGAGCGTGCGCCGCTCGCTGTTCACGAGCGGCCTGCCGTTCACCGCGTATTCGCCCGCCGCGGTGATCGTGATCTCGAGAGTCTCGACGGGCGCGTCGGCCGGAGCGCTCGCGTTCGCTTCGGGCAACGTCAGATTGATCTCGGCCTCGCGCACGAAGCTCGTGGAGACCATGAAGAAGATCAGGAGCAGCAGCACGACGTCGATCAGCGACGTCAGGTTGATCTCAGGCTCTTCTCTTGATCGCGTGCTGAGCTTCATCTATCGCGCGGACCGACTCCGCGTACGGTTGCTGCGGAAGCGTCTCGAGAAAGTTCCACGCTTCCTTCTCCATCTTCACGACGAGCGCGTCCACGCGCCCGCGCAGGTATCGATAAGCGACTAAAGCCGGAATCGCGACGCTCAGGCCGGCGGCAGTCGTGATCAGCGCCTCCGAGATGCCCCCGGCGAGCGCCGCCGGGCTGCCGAGGCCGTTCGCGGTCAGCGCGGTGAACACCTTCATGATACCGACGACTGTGCCGAGCAGGCCCAGCAACGGGCTGATGCCGGCGATCGTGGCGAGCGCGTTCAGGTAGCGCTCGAGCTCGTGGACCACGTGCCGGCCGCTATCCTCGATGCGCTCCTTCATGAGCCCGCGGTCGGCGTGTCGGGCGGAGAGACCCGCTGCGAGGATCTGCCCGAGCGGGGAGTTTTGATGCAGCATCTCGAGATGCTCGGGCTCGAGCTCGTTGTACTTCAGCCATTCGCGGATCTGCGCGACGAGATCCTTGGGCAGCACGCGCTTTTGCTGCAGCGTCCACAGCCGTTCGAGGATGATCGCGACGGTCAGCACCGAGCACGCGATGATCGGCACCATCAGCCAACCACCCGCTTTCACGATCTCCCACATCCGCCGGCCCGCAAGCTCCGAAAGGTGCGCGCACTATAGCGCGTCCGGGGTCGAATGCACCACAAATCAACGGGCATTTCGAGAACCGCTGCTCGTTCCCGTCAATTCGTCTGCCAATAGCGACGCCGCCGCTCGCGCTCCGCGGTGAGCTCGACGCCGTTCTCGCCGAGCTCGATCGTCAGGGCCCCGACCTCGCCCGTGGTCAGAACGGCGGCCCCGCTCCGCTCCCAGCGCTCCACCACTTCGGGCTTCGGGAAGCCCCAGCGGTTCGCGTGCGCCGCCGAAACGATCGCGACCTCGGCCCGGGCGGCGCGCACGAATCGGGGCGTGGACGACGTCGCGCTGCCGTGATGCGCGACGACGACGACATCCGCGGCGACGCGCGGCCCGGAGGCGAGCAGACGCTCGCCGCGCGCCTCGATGTCGCCCGTGATCAGCAGCGAGCCGCCCGCCGCCGTGACCTTCAGCACGCACGAGCTTTCGTTGCCGCGCTCGGCGAAGTCAGCGGGCGGATGCAGCATCTCGAAGTGAACGCCATCCCAGTGCCAGCGCCGGCCGGCCGTGCAGACGCGGCCCGGAATCGCGGCGACGTCCGGCCCCTTGATGACCGCGGTCTCCGGAAACGCGTCGAGCACGGCCGGGACGCCGCCCGCATGATCGTTGTCCGAATGGCTCACGATCAGAGCGTCGAGCCCGACCGAGCGGCGCGCGAGCGCAGGCACGACGATTTCCCGGCCGATATCGAAGCCCGACGGGAAGCGCGCGCCCGCGTCGAAGAGGAGCCGATGCGCGCGCGTCTCGACGACGACCGCAAGACCGTGACCGACGTCGAGCACCGTGACCTCGGCGGTGCCGATCGCGGGACGCGGATCGAACGGCACGCAGACCGGCAGAAGCGCGCACCACGCGAGACGCCTGCCCGGAAGCGGCGGGGCGGCAAGCGCTGCGGCCACGCCGAGGAGCGCGAGCGCGACGACCGGCGGCGCCGGCTGCGGCAGCGCGAACGCGGCCCCTTCGACGCCCGCGGCCGCGTGTATCCCGGCCCACGCCCAGCTCGCGAGCCCGGCGGCCGCATGCACCAACGCCGGCGCGCCGATCACGTGCAGCGCGGACGCGGCGAGCGCCGCGAGCCCGAACGGCACCAGCACGAGGTCGAAGTACGGGATCGCGACGAGGTTGACGAGCGGCGACACGAGCGAGACCTCGCCGAAATACGCCGCCGCGATCGGCGCGAGGCCGAAGCTCATGCAGAGTTGCAGCGTGACGAGCGCGGCCGTCCACCGAGCGACGCGCCGCGCCGCTCCGGCGGGACGCACCCGCACGTCGCGCCGAAGCGCGACGAGCAGCAGCATCCCGACCGCGGCGAACGACAGCCAGAACGACGCGGAGAGCACGGCGAACGGATCGGGGATCACGACGGCGAGCAGCGCGGCCGCGAGGCCGTCGCCCCATCCGATCGCGCGCCGGCTCGCGGCGACCGCGAGCGCCGCGACGACCATGACGACGGAGCGCTGCACCGGCACGTCGAAGCCGGCGAGCGCCGCGTAGCCGACCGCCGCGAGCCCGGCAGCGACCGCCGCGGCCTCGAGATCGCGATGCACGACGGCCTGCGGGAGGCGCAGCCACAGCCGCCGCACGCAGGCGAAGACCAGCAGCGCGACGAGGCTCACGTGCGAGCCCGAGATCGCGACCAGATGCGTCGTGCCGGTGCGGCGCAGGTCGTCCCACTGCGCCTCCGTGAAGCCGAAGCGCTCGCCGATCGTGAGCGCCGTCAGGAGCGCGCCGGACGCGGCGTCGGGAGCGGACGCGGCGAGGAGCTCCGCCGCTTCTCGCCGCACGCGCAGCCACCAGCGCGCGAGCGACCACGGACCGTCCGGGGCGGCGCGGGCCGATCGGACGTACCCCGTGGCCCCGTAGCCCCGGACGAGCAGCCACTGCTCGTAGTCGAAGCCGCCGGGATTCGCGAGACCGCGCGGCGCCCACAAGCGGACGGTCAGCTCGAGCGATGCGCCGGGCTCGAGCAGCGCGGGCGGGTCGTACCAGCCGAGCCTCAGCCGTGACGGAACGGCGGGATCCCCGGCCTGCTCGACCGTGAACGAGAACGTCTTGCGCTCGGCCGTGCCGCTCGGGAAGTCGTCGACCCAGCCAGACACGGCGAAGTCGCTGCCCGTCAGCGCATCCGGCAGGCGGTCGTCGAGCCGGCGCTCCGCGGCGAAGCCCGTCCAGACGCTCGCGGCGATCGCGACGAGCAGCAAGCGGCCCGCCGGCCGCTCGAGCGCGGCGAGCGCGAGGATCGCGAGCGGCACGAGCCACGCCGGATCGGGCAGCCGAGGCAGCCGATGGACGCCGAGCGCGGCCGCGCACACGACGAGCGCCGCGAGCCGCAGGCCGAGGCTGCGTGCGCCGCCGCGCGCGGTGCCGGAAGCGTTTGCGGCCGCAGCGGGCACGCGCGGACAGAGCGCCGGCCGTCCGGACGCGCCCCGCTATGCGCTCGGGCGGAGGACGCCGTCCTTCAGCTCGAGCACGCGGTCCATGCGCGCGGCGAGGTCCGGATCGTGGGTGACGACGACGAGGCTCGTGCCGAGCGAGCGGTTCAGATCGAGCAGCAGATCGAAGACCCGCGCGCCCGTGGGCCGATCGAGGTTGCCCGTCGGCTCGTCCGCGAGCACGGCCGCCGGGCGCGTGACGAGCGCGCGCGCGACCGCCGTCCTCTGCCGCTCGCCGCCGGAAAGCTGCCCGGGCCGATGCTCGAGACGCTCGCCGAGGCCGACGCGCTCGAGCAGCGCGCGCGCTTCGCGCTCGGCTTCCGCGGCCTTCACGCCGCGGACGAGCAGCGGCATCGCGACGTTCTCGAGCGCGGAGAACTCGGGCAGCAGGTGATGAAACTGATAGACGAAGCCGAGCGCTCGATTGCGCAGCCGGCCGCGCTCGACGTTGCCGAGCCTGAGCATGCTCTCGCCGGCGACGATCACCTCTCCGGCGGTGGCGTCGTCGAGACCGCCGAGGAGCTGGAGCAGCGTGGTCTTGCCGGAGCCCGACGCGCCGACGATCGCGATGCGGTCGCCGGGCGCGACGGCCAAGTCGATGCCGCGCAGCACCTCGAGCGTGCGTCCGGCCTCGTGAAAGGTCTTCACGAGGCCGCGCGCGATCAGCACCGGCTCGCTCGCGGCCCCGCGTGCCTCCTCGGACATCGCCTCATTCATAGCGCAGAGCCTCGGCCGGCGGCTGGCGCGCGGCGGACAGCGCCGGGTAGATCGTCGCCGCGACCGCGAGCAGGAGCGCGATCAGGCAGATCTTCGCGACCTCCCCGGCGCGGATCCGCGTGGGAAGCTCGCCGAGGAAATAGACCTCCTCGGAGAGGAGATCGATGCCGAGCCACGCCTCGAGCAGCTCGACCACGCTGTGGAGCTGCGTGATCACGAGCAGCGCGAGCAGCACTCCGAGCAGCGTGCCGGCGACACCGATCATCGTGCCTTGGCTCGCAAACACGGACATGATGCTCCGCGGAGCGGCGCCGAAGCTGCGCAGAATCGCGATGTCGCCGCGCTTGTCGCGCACCACCATGACGAGCGTGGAGACGATGTTGAACGCCGCGACGGCGACGACCATCGAGAGAATCACGAACATGATCGACTTGCTGAGGCGTATCGAGTTGAAGAAGTTCACGTGCTGACGCGTCCAATCCGTGACGTAGACGCGCTGATCGAGCGTCTCGGCGAGCTCTATCGCGATCGCCTGGGCCGAGTAGATGTCGCGGACGGCCAAGCGCAGGCCGGTGGGGTCGCCGCCGGTGTTGAACAACCGCGCCGCGACGGCGATGTTCACGAGCGCGAGGCCGTGATCGTACTCGTACATTCCGGCGTCGAAGACGCCGCTGACCGTGAACGAGCGCTGGCGCGGCACGATGCCGACCGGTGTGACGATCGGATCGCGGGCGAGCGCGATCACGATCTCGTCGCCGACGCCGACGCCGAGCGATTCGGCGAGGCTCGCGCCGATCACGATCCGGTAGCCGTCCGGCGTGAGCGCGCCGAGCGTGCCCGTGCGCATCATTCCGCCGATCCCGGAGACGCTGGCCTCGAGCGCCGGATCGATGCCGCGCACCGTGACGCCCGCCGTCTTCTCGCCCGCGACGATCATGCCCTGCCCTTCGACGAACGGAGCGGCGCCGAGGACGTCGGGCCGCGCGAGCGCGCGCTCGCGCAGCGCGCGCCAGTCCTCCAGGGCCGTGAAGCTGTTGATCGACGCATGCGACGCGACACTCAGAATCCTTCGTTGGAGCTCGTACTCGAAGCCGTCCATCACGGACGCGACGACGATCAATACGGCCACGGCCAGCGCGATGCCAATCATCGAAACGAGCGATATGAACGAGATAAAGCTCTCGCGCCGGCGGGCGCGGAGGTAGCGAAATGCGACGGAGAGCTGATACGGCTGCCTCACGGCGTCGTCCTCCGGGCGCCGGCCGGTGCGTCGTCCGGGCGCACGAGAGCCGCTCGCGGGCACCCGCTCATTCGTAGCGCAGCGCTTCCGCCGGGCCGATCGCTGCCGCCCGGCGCGAGGGATAGAGCGTCGCCAGCACGGTCAGCGCGAACGCGATCACGGGGATCAGCGTGACGTCGACGGCGTGCACCTCCGAAGGCACTTCGGTCACGTAGTAGACGTCGCCGGGGAAGATGCGGAAATGGAAGGTTTGCTCGAGCCACGGAACGATCACGTCCACGTTCAGCGCGAGCGCGAGGCCGATCACGGTGCCGAGGATCGTGCCCGCGAGGCCGATCACCGAGCCTTGGACGAAGAAGATTTTCGCGACCCGGCCCGGCTCGAGGCCGCTGGTGCGGAGAATCGCGATGTCCTTCTTCTTCTCGGTGACCACCATCATCAACGAAGCCACGATGTTGAAGGCCGCAACGCCGACGATGAACATCAGAATGATCGTCATCATCGTCTTCTCGATGCGAATCGCGGTGAAGTAGCTCGCGTGCTCCTCGGTCCAGTCGGAGTACCGAAGGGACGTCTTCTCGAGCACGTCGCCGATCGAGGCACGAAAGAGATCCACGTCGAGCGCGTCGGCGAGCCGCACGGCAAGGCCTTCGACGCGGCCGTCGAGCCCTCCGATCACGCTCGCGTCCTCCACGTTCGCGAGCGCGAGGCCCTGGTTGTGATCGGGCACGCCGGCGTCGAACACGCCGGCGACGGTGAACGCGAAGAGCTTCGGCGTCAGCCGGCCGTGCTCGACCCTCGGCACGAGCACGTCCACGGTGTCGCCCGCGCCCGCGCCGAGGAGCGCCGCAAGCGTGCGGCCGAGAATGAGCCGGCGGCGGCCGGGCTCGAGCGCGTCGAGCCCCGCGCCGTCCACGATCGCGACGCTGTCGGCGATCATCCGCTCCCGCTCCGGAAGAACGCCGCGCACGACGGCGGGCACGAGGTTCGGGCCGGAGCGGAGCATGCCTTCGAGCGTCACGAACGGCGCGATGCTCTCCACACCGTCGCGCGTCGCGAGCGTGTCGGCGAGCGCCTGCCACGTGTCGAGGCCGCCCTCCGGCGAGGACAACGTCGCGTGCGCCGTCATCGCGAGAAGGCGCGTCCGCAGCTCCGACTCGAGACCGTTCATGACGGAAAGGATCACGATCAGCGCGGCCACGCCGAGCGCGACGCCGATCAGCGACGCGCCGCTCATGAACGAGACGATGCCGCGGCGGCGCCGGGAGCGAACGTACCGGAGGCCGACGAAGAGCTCGAGCGGTTGAAACATCGACGGCATTAAACCACACGCCGCCGCCGGCGGGAGGAAAGCCCGGAAGAAGGGAGAAATGTGACCCGCGCCGCAAAACGGCCCGCGCGTTGATTTCAGGCCCGAGGCCCGGTGCTATAGTCCGGGCGTTCCAGCGAGGATCGAGCCGATGCTGCCGAGGACGATTTTGGCTCTGCTGCTCGCGGCGTCGCCCGCCGCGCTCGCCGACGTGCTGCTGATCGACGGCCTCGAGAGCGCTCGGCAGAGCGCTTCGGAGCGCCCGGCCCGAGGCGTGACGATGGCGAGCGTCGAATCGAAGTTCGGCGCGCCGCTGCAGCGATACGACGCGGTCGGCGATCCGCCGATCACGCGCTGGGAGTACCCAGACTTCACCGTGTACTTCGAGTACGACCGCGTGATCCACGCCGTCGCGCGTCACGGCGCGGCGGTTGCCGCCGCCGGGCAAACCTCCGCGCGCGCCGCGCGCTGAATCCCGCCGGCGCGGCCGCCGAACGCGCGGCGCGCTGACCCCCGCCCGCGCGGCCGTCGAGCACGCCGCGCCGTCGCGACGGCTTCGCGCCGATCGCGTTCCGCATCGCCGCGGGCCCGCGGCGATGCGGGAACGGCCCCGCCCGAAGGGGTGTCGAAGCCATCCCGCCCTCCGGCTATGGAATAATTCCGGCTTTTGCCGACGACCCGATGGACCGGAACAGTCCTCTCGCCGGCCTTCCGCTGCCGGCGCCCGAATCGCCTCACGTCGTCTGGGGACACCTCCCGGGCGCGTCCGTTGCGCTCGCGGCCGCCGAGGCCGCCGCGCGCCACCGGGGGCCGGTCGTGATCGTCGCGCCGTCGGCGGCCGCGGCGGATCGGCTCGAGCGGGAAATCGCGTTCTTCTCCGGCGGCGCGCCGACGCACCGCTTCCCGGACTACGAGACGCTGCCGTACGAGCCGATCTCGCCGCCGCAGGATCTCCTCGCCGAAAGGCTGACCGCGCTCTCCCGGCTCGCGCGGCGCGAGCGGTGCACGTTCGTCGTCGACGCCGAGGTGCTGCTGAACCGGCTGCCGCCGCCCGATTTCATCGTGAGCCGCTCGCTCGAGCTTCGTGTTGGCCAGGTCGTCGACCGCGACACGCTCGTGCGGCGGCTCGTCGAGCACGGGTACATGCGCGTCGAGCAGATCACCGAGCCCGGCGAGCTCGCCGTGCGCGGCGCGCTCGTCGACATCTACCCCGCGGGAGCGGCCGAGCCGGTGCGCGTCGATTTCTTCGACGACGAGATCGAAACGCTGCGGACTTTCGACCCGCAGACGCAGCTCACGCGGGCCGAGACCGACGCCGTCAGCGTGCTGCCCGCCCGCGAATTCCCGTTCGATCAGGCCGGCATCACCGGATTCCGCCGGCGCTTCCGCGCCCATTTCGGCGGCGATCCGACGCAGTGCCCGCTCTACCGCGATATCTCCGAAGCGCAGTTGCCGGCCGGCGTCGAGTACTACCTGCCGCTCTTCTTCGATGCCACCGCGTCGCTGCTCGACTACCTGCGGCAGCCGGAAGCTTCGGCCGGCGGCGCGGACGAACGCGCGCTCGTCGTGCTCGTCGACGATGCCGAGGGAGGCCTCGAGTCGGGCTGGCGGCTGATCGAGGAGCGCTACGAGCAGCTCGCCGGCGACCTCGAGCGGCCGGTGCTCCGGCCGGAGGACGGGTTCTGGCGCCCGGCCGACGTGCTCGCGGCGCTCCGCGGCCAGCTGACGCTGAAGCTCGCGCACGGGGAGATAGAGGCCGGGCGCGCGGCGTTCAACGCGCCGGTCTCGCATCCGCTCTCGGCCGGCGCCGCCCCGGAGGCCGACCGGATCGCGCGCTGGCTCGACGGCGCGGAAGGCGATCGCACGTTGATCGTCACGTCGTCCCCGGGCCATCGCGAGATGCTCCTCGAGCTGCTCCGCGGCCGGGGCTATGCGCCGCACACGGTCCCCGGGTGGGCCGCGTTCCTCGACTCCGACGTGTCCCTCGGGATCGCAGTCGGCGAGATCGAGGACGGCTTGAGGCTCGGCGAGCGGCAAGTCCGCGTCATCACCGCCGAGCAGCTCGGCATGGAGCGTCCGCGCCAGCGCGCGCGGAGGCGGCGCCCGCCGCGTGATCCGGAAGCGGTCATCCGCGAGCTCACGGATCTCCGCGTCGGCGCGCCGGTCGTGCACGAGGACTACGGCGTGGGCCGCTACCAGGGCTTGAAGACGCTCGAGGTCGACGGCCTGCTCACCGAGTTCCTGCTGCTCGAGTACGCCGGCGGCGACAAGCTCTACGTGCCGGTGCACAGCCTCCATCTCGTCACGCGCTACAGCGGCGCGGACCCGGAAAACGCACCGCTCCATCGCCTCGGCACGGACCAGTGGGCGAAGGCGAAGCGCAAAGCCGCCGCGCAGGCACGCGACGTCGCCGCGGAGCTGCTGCACCTTTACGCGAAGCGGGCGGCGCGGGAAGGCATCCGATATCCGCCGGCCGAGGACGGGTACCAGCGCTTCGCGCTCGAGTTTCCGTTCGAGGAAACCGAGGATCAGCAGGCCGCGATCCGGCAAGTGCTCGACGACCTCACGAGCGGCAAGCCGATGGACCGGATCGTCTGCGGCGACGTCGGCTTCGGCAAGACCGAGGTCGCGCTCCGCGCCGCGTTCGTCGCGGTTCACGGCGGGCGCCAGGTCGCGGTGCTCGTGCCGACCACACTGCTCGCTCAGCAGCACTACCGCACGTTCGCCGACCGCTTCGCGGATTGGCCGGTCCGCGTCGAGCTGCTCTCCCGGTTCCGCAGCGCGAAGGGCGGCCGCGAGGTGCTCGACGGCCTGGCCGACGGCAGCGTCGACATCGTGATCGGCACGCACAAGCTCCTGCAGCGCGGCGTCGAGTTCAAGCGCCTCGGTCTCGTGATCGTCGACGAGGAGCATCGCTTCGGCGTGAAGCACAAGGAGCAGCTCAAGAAGCTGCGCGCCGAGGTGGACCTGCTGACGATGACCGCGACGCCGATCCCGCGCACGCTGAACATGACGCTCGGCGGCCTGCGTGATCTCTCGATCATCGCGACGCCGCCGGCCGAGCGACTCGCGGTGAAGACGTTCGTCGGCGAATGGCACGACCGGCAGATCCGCGACGCGGTGCTCCGCGAGCTCCGTCGCGGCGGCCAGGTCTACTTCGTGCACAACCGCGTCGAGAACATCGAGAGCATCGCGAATCAGCTTGAGAAGCTGCTGCCGGAGGCCTCGATCCGCGTCGCGCACGGGCAGATGTCCGAGCACGCCCTCGAGTCGGTGATGCTCGATTTCTATCATCGCCGCTTCAACGTGCTGGTCTGCACGACGATCATCGAGAGCGGCATCGACATCCCGACCGCGAACACGATCATCATCAACCGCGCGGACCGTCTCGGCCTCGCACAGCTGCACCAGCTCCGAGGGCGCGTGGGCCGGTCGCACCATCAGGCCTACGCGTACCTGATCGCGCCGCCGCTCCGGGCGTTGACGCCCGAGGCCGCGAAGCGCCTTCAAGCCATCGAGTCGCTCGAGGCGCTCGGGTCGGGCTTCACGCTCGCGACGCACGACCTCGAGATCCGCGGCGCCGGCGAGCTGCTCGGCGAAGGTCAGAGCGGCCAGATCGCGGGCGTCGGCTTCACGCTCTACAACGAGCTGTTGGCGCGCGCGGTGAAGGAGCTCAAGGAAGGCCGCGAGCCCGATCTCGACGACCCGTTCACGCACGGTCCGGAGATCGAGCTCGGTCTGCCGGCGTTGATCCCCGAGGACTACATGCCCGACGTGCACACGCGGCTCGTGCATTACAAGCGCATCGCGAACGCCCGCTCTCGGGAGGAGCTGGATCGGCTTCAGATCGAGCTCATCGATCGCTTCGGCTTGCTGCCGCCGCCGACGCGGACACTGTTCGAGATCACGTGGCTCAAGCTCCTCGCGCAGCGCCTCGGCGCCGTGAAGCTGCAGGCGGGCGCGAGCGGCGGCACGCTGCGCTTTGCGCAGCGGGCGAACGTCGACCCCGCGGCGCTCGTCGGCCTGATAGAGGACCAGCCCGCGCGCTTCAAGCTCGACGGGCCGTTCAAGCTCAAGTTCACGTGGCAGGCCGCGGCCGAGGAGCAGCGCATCCGCGAGGCCGAGAAGCTGCTGCTCCAGCTCGGCGCCGGCGAGCTCGAAGCCGCGGCGTGACGGCGCGGACGGCGGTCGTCGATCGCGCCCCGCGCACCGCCGCGCGCTCCGGTCCGTCGCCCGAAAGCGTCATATTTCGTCACCGACGCGCCGGTTTTCGGTCGCTATAATCGGCCGGATGAAGCTTCATCCGCTTGCTCGCGGCGTCACCGCATGCGCGGCCGTGCTCACGGTCGGCGCCGCGGCGCAGGAGCCCTCCGGCGGCACGAGCGTCGAGGCGCCGGAGCCGCCGGTGCCGCTCTACCGCGTCGAGATCATCGTCTTCGCGAACGAGGGCGGCGATCCGAACGAGGAATATTTCCGCCACCACGCCGCGCAGTCGACGCTGCGCGAGCTGGCCGACGCGGGACCGCTGCGCACGTTCGACTTCAGCCCGTGGGTGCCGGCCGATCCGTTCGCGGAGGATCCGTCCGGGGATACCGACGATCCGTTCGCGGACGCCGACGCAACGGCCGGCGGGCTCGGCGAGCGTCGCCGCGCGCGGCGCGAAGACGTGCTTCGCGCGAGGGTGGAAGCGGCCGCGTCGCGGGAAGGCGGTCTCGATCGGCCGGGCCGGGCGGGCACGATCGGGCCGGTCGGGTCCGAAAGCACACCGCCGGTGGAAGCCGACGGCGCTGCGCGCCCCGGCGCCGGTGGAACAGCCGAGCAGCCGGGAGCGCAGGCTGCGGACGGCGCAAGCGCGGCGGGCGATGCGAACGCCGCGGCGGCGCCGCCGTCACCGTTGGCGGGCCCGCCCGATCTCGCCTTCGCCCCGTTCCCGTTCCGACGGCTCGCGCCGGACGAGCTTCGCCTGACGGACGCCTACCAGCGGCTCGACAGTCTCGACGGCTACACGCCGCTCGTGCACGTCGGCTGGATTCAGGAAGGGCTGCCGCTCGAGGAAGCGCAGCCGTTCGACCTCTCCTATCTCGGCGTCGCGAACCCGGCCGGCTCGATTCGGCTGCACGTGAGCCGCTATCTGCACGTGACCCTCGATCTCGACTACCGGCCGCAGGCGGCTTTCGGCGCGCCCGGTGCAGGCGTGGGGGCGGCCGACGGCGAGGCGCCGGCCGGCGAGCCCGGCGCTCTCGGACCCTCCGGCCCACGAACCGATCCCTCGGGCGCGTTCGGCGGCGCCGCGGCCGGTGCAGGGCGCCCGGGCAGCGTCCGAAACGACCGGAGCGCGCCGGCCGGCGCGCGCCGCGGGCCGGGCCGCGACGCGTTCGCGCCGATCGAGCTCTCGGAGATCGCGCTGCCCCCTCATTACACGCTCTCGGTGGAGCGGCGCGTGCGAAGCGGGGAGATTCACTATTTCGATCACCCGCGGTTCGGCGTGGTCATCGCCGTCGAGCCTTACGAGGTGCCGGCGGAATCGTCGGACGACGTGCGCCCCGCCGCCTGACCGCGACCGCGACGACGCGAGGCGAGCCCGCCCGGGCCGTCTCTGCCCGCATCGTGGTCGCGGGTGGGAAGGGCGAGCCTGCGGCTAGCTGGCGTAGCTCTTCTTGGCGGCCGCGATCGACGGCAGCAGCTCGCGCCGCGCGCGCTCGACGAGCGCTTCCACACCGTCGTCCGCGCGCGGCACGCCGCCCACGACCGCGCGCGCGACGCTCACGTAGCGCCCCGACTTCGCGTGGGGATTGTGCAGCTTCAAGCCGCGGACGTTCTCGACGATCTTGTCGGCGAGCTGCTCCGCCTCGACGACCTCCTGGCCGAGCACGGATGCGACGAGGAGCGAGTCGCTGTGGCGCGCGCACAGGTCGCCGGCACGGCGCAACGTGCCGCTGATCTGCGCGCCGATCATTCGCACGCACGAGTCGGCGGCTTTCGCGCCGAACGTCCGGCGGTAGACGTCGAGCTCGACGATCTCGAACGCCATCAGCGCGACCGAGCGACGTTCCCGCCGAGCGATCGCGAGGTCGCGTTCGAGCATCTCCGTGAAATGCTCGTAGCGCAGCAGGCCCGTGGCCTGGTCGATGCGATTCATGTGGTCGAGCTTCCGGCGGGCGCGGCCGAGCTCGCGGCGCAGCAGGCCCACCTCGATGTTGGAGGCTGCGGACGCCGGCGGCGCCTCGCGCTGCAGAACGAGAAAATAGCGGACGTCGCCGCGGGCGTCGTGCAGCGGAGAGAAGCTCACGCGGCTCGTCCACGGCGTGCCGTCCTTGCGCGCGTCCGCGAGCTCCACGTCGACCGCTTCGGCGCGCGCCATCGCCGACTCGAGCTCGGCACGCGCGCGGCGATCCCCGGCGCGCCCGAGCAACGGCCAAGGTTTGCCGAGAACGTCGCCGGCGGCGTATCCCGTCATGGATTCGAACGCGGGATTCACGTAGATCACGGGTCTCGACGGATCGAGAGCGTCGAGGAGCATGACGGCTTCGGAGCTGCGGGTCACGATCTGCTCCAACGAACGGCGATCCAATGTGTTGTTGTTCGTTTCGGTCGCGATCTCCATCGAAATTATGTTCGATCAGCGCGCGCGACGGCGTCTATGATCCGCTTCACAGTGTCGGGCCGCTCCGCTCGACATAACTCGAAAGCGGTTCAGGAAATTCGCGGGAGCGGGAAAGGCAGAGCGCGGTTATGTCACGAAAGATCGGCGACGAGGCGTGCGAGCACGGCCGCGATTCGGCGCATGCCTTCGCTCAAGTTGCGCTCGATTTGATCGTGAATCGGCGCGCCGGACGGATCTCTGCCGGCCGCGTAGTTGATGCCGAGCGCGCAGATCGCGTAATTCATGCCGAGCTCGCGGGCGAGGACGGCTTCCGGCATCGCGGTCATCCCGACCATCGTGCAGCCGTCGCGCGCGAGGCGCTCGATCTCGGCTATGGTCTCGAGCCGCGGTCCCTGCGTCACGCCGTACACGCCGCCCCGGACCACGCGCTGCCCGCACGCTTCGGCGGCCGCGGCGATGCGCGCGGCGAGGTCGACATCGATCGGCTGCGCGAATTCCGCGTGCACGACGCCGCGCTCCGCGCTGCCGTAAGTGCTCTCCCGGCCCCACGTGTAGTCGATCAGCTGCTCCGGCACCGCCACGTCGCCGGGGTGGAAGTCGCGGGCGATCGTGCCGACGACGTTGACGGCGACGCACCGGCGTACTCCGTGCTGATAGAGCGCCCAAAGATTCGCGCGATAGTTCACCTCATGCGGCGCGATCGAGTGCTCCTCGCCGTGGCGGGCGACGCAAAGCACGCGGCGGCCGCCGATCTCGACCGTGAGCAGCGCGCTGCTCGGCGGCCCGTAAGGCGTATGCGACTGCGACCGCGCGACGACGTCGAGGCCGAGAGCCGGGAGGCCGCTGCCGACGACGAGGCCGAGCGTCCCGCTCATGTGCCGCTCTTCGGGGCGTCGACCGCGAGCAGCTCCGGCAAGCCGCGCCAATAGCCCCTGTAGTCCATGCCGCAGCCGAACACGTACACGTCCTCGACGTGCACGCCCTCGAAATCGACGCTCGGGCGGACCGCCGGCCGCGCGAGCGCCTTGATCGCGAACACGGCTTTGTAAAGCCTCTCGATCCCGAGCGAGCGCATCGACCGCTCGAGCTCGCCGAGCGTCACACCGCCGTCGAGGATGTCGTCGACGATCAGCACCGTTCTGCCCTTCAGCTCGGGCTTCGGCTCGACTTTCCAATCGAGCTCGCCGCCGGTGAGCTCGTGGCCGTACCGCGTCGGATGCACGTACGCGAAGTCGTATGGGAACTCGAAGCGCCGGCAGAGCTCGATGGCCGTGAACACCCCTCCGTGCATGACCGCGACGACGACCGGATTCGCGCCGGCGAGCAGCGCGGCGATGTCGCCCGCCATGCGATCGTAGACGGCGTCGACCTCCGGGGCCGACAGGAGACGGCGCGCGCGTCGGCGCGCCTCGACGGCGTCGGCGAGCCGGTCGTCGCGCATGACGTCAGCCGTGCAGGACGAGCTCGGGCCGCGAGCGAAGCGGCTCGAGCACCGCGCAAGCGCGGCGCCACTCCTCGGAAGCATGCAGCGCGTCCCAGCCTTGGCGTTGCCGCCCGCGAAGGCGCATCAGCCTGAGCTGCGCGGCGGGGTTCACGTAGCCTTCGAGGGCCGCGAGCACCTCGGGCACGGCTTCGGGCGCATTGCAAACCAGCACCAGGTCGCATCCGGCGTCGAGCGCCGCCTTCACGCGCTCCGCGTGCGACCCGCCGATCGATGCGCCGGCCATCGACACGTCGTCGGAGACGATCACGCCGCCGAACCCGAGCTCCGCCCGGAGCTGCGTGCGGATCCACCACGGCGACAAGCTCGCGGGCCGCGGATCGAGCCGCGGGAAGATCACGTGAGCGACCATGATCGACGGGAGACCGGCCGAGATCAGGGCCCGGTACGGCGCGAGATCGTCGAGAAGCTCCTCGTAGTCGCGCCCGTCCTCGGCGAGATCGGTATGCGAGTCGGCGCGAGCGCCCGCATGCGTCGGAAAATGCTTCGCGGTCACCGCCATCCCGGCCGCCGCCGCGCCGGCCATGAAGCGGCGCGCGAGGCGCGCGACGACGTCGGAGTCGCCGTGCAGCGCGCGGTCGCCGATCACGTCGGCGAGCTTCAGATCACGGTCGACGACGGGCGCGAAGCTCAGGTCGATGCCGACGGCGCGGAGCTCCGCCGCCATGAGCCAGCCGAACGTCCTCGCGGCGTCGAGCGCCGCCTCGGGCGCCTCGTCGTGCAGATGCCCGAGGCTGCGCATTGGCGGCAGCCGAAAGAACGGATCCTTGAAACGCTGCACGCGGCCGCCCTCCTGATCCACGGCGACCAGCAACGGCGGCTCGCGCACGGCATGGATGTCGGCGACGAGCCGCTCGAGCTGCTCGAGGTCCGCGAAGTTGCGCGCGAAGAGGATCACGCCGGCGACCAGCGGCGATTCCAGCATCCGGCGCTCGTCCGGCTCGATCGACGTGCCGCGCAGATCGATCATCAGCGGCCCCAGCGACACCTCGCACCTCCTCTGCACGCCGTCACTCGATGTCGACGACCGTTCCGACCGGAACGCGGTCGAACAGCTCGACGATCTCGTCGTTGCGCATCCGGATGCAGCCGATCGATCCGGGAACGCCCATCGGCTCGGAGTCCGGAGCGCCGTGAATGTAGATGTAACGGCGCATCGTGTCGACGTCGCCGAGCCGGTTGCGCCCGACCTCGGTGCCGGAGAGCCACAGAATGCGAGTGAGGACGAAGTCCCGGCCCGGGAACGCCCGCGCGAGCTCCGGCGTGTAAATCTCGCCCGTGAAGCGACGGCCGCGGAACACCGCGCCGGGCGGCGCGCCGGCGCCGATTTTCGCGCGCACGACATGCCGCCCCCGCGGCGTGCGGAAGCTGCCGCGGCGCTCGCCGGGCCCGTGCTTCGACGTCGACACGCGGTACTCCCGCACGAGCTCGTCGTCCTCGAGCAGCTCGAGCGACTGGCGCTCGAGGCTCACACGGATTCGGGTCGTCATGCGCCGCGCTCCGCGTCGGACCACGCGCAGTATGGATGCTCGACGAGCTTCACATTGTAGTAGCGGGTCAGGTGCGTGACCTCGGCGCCGATCCACGGGGGCCGCGCGAAGTGCTGTCCTTCGTGCTCCAGCTCGATCTCGGCCACGACGAGCCCGGCGTTCCGGCCGTGAAACTCGTCCACCTCCCATTCGAGGCCGGCGTACGGAACGAAGTGACGCGTCTTCTCGATCCGCGGCTCGGGCGAGGCGGCGAGCAGCGCTTCGGCGTCGGCGACGGGGATCGGGTATTCGAATTCCTCGCGCACGGCGACGAGGCCTCCGACCTTGATGTTGAGCCACGCCCGCTCGGCACCGACGCGCACGCGCACGGACGCGCGCGGCCCGTTCGCGAGATAGCCTTGGCTCATCCGCTCGGTACGAACCGCCGCACGCCGCCACTCGTCGCCCGAGACGAGAAACTTGCGCTCGATCTCCCGCCCCACGCCCGTAACCTAACCCACCGCCTCGAACAGCGCCATCGCCTCGACATGATGAGTGTGCGGGAACATGTCGAGGACGCGCGCGGCCCGCAATCGATAGCCCTGCTCGGCCACGAGCACCTTCGCGTCCCGGGCGAGCGTCGCCGGATGGCACGAGACGTAGACGACGCGCCGCGGGCGCGCTCGCCGGAGCTCGGCCACGGGGACCTCGGCTCCGGTCCGCGGCGGGTCGAGCACGACGACGTCCCAGTGCTCGCGATAGAACGGCCACTCGGGTTGCGTCAGATCCGCGGTGATGAAGCGGGCGTTGGAGATCGCGTTCAGCGTCGCGTTGCGCACGGCCCGGCCGACGAGCCCGGCCTCCCCCTCGACGCCGAGCACCTCGGCCGCGCGGCGCGCGAACGGCAGCGAGAAGTTGCCGAGCCCGCAGAAGAGATCGAGGACGCGATCCTCGGGACCGACACCGGCAAGCTCGACGGCTGCGCTCACCATCCGCTCGTTCACCGCGGCGTTGATCTGCACGAAATCGGTGGCCGCGAACTCGAGCGTGACGCCGAACTCGGGCAGCGAGTAAGTGAGCGTCCGCGGCTCGGGGCCCAAAGGCTCGACGGTGCCCGGCCCGCCGGTCTGCACGTGCATGTCGATGCCCCGCTCGGCGCCGAACGCGGCGAGGCGCGCACGATCCTCGCTCCCCGGCGGCTCGAGCACACGCAGCACGATCGCGGAGGCGTGCTCGCCGACGGCGACCTCGGCCTGCGGGATGCGGCGCTTCAAGAACGTGCCGGCGATCGCGTCGGCGAGATCGCCGATCACGGTGTCCATCGGTGGAGCGAGGACAGGGCAGCCCGACATGTCGGTGATGTACGGCGCGGCGCGCTCGCGGAAGCCGACGAGCACTCTGCCCTTCGCGTCGACGTACTTGATGCCGAGGCGGGCTCTCCGCCGGTAGCCCCACTGCGGGCCGACGATCGGCGCGAGCCATTCCTCCGGCGCGGTGCCCGCGATGCGGGCGAAGGCTTCCTCGACGACCCGCTGCTTGAAGCGAAGCTGCGCGTCGTAGGTCATGTGCTGGAGCGCACAGCCGCCGCAGCGCCCGAAATGCGCGCACGGAGGCGTGGCGCGGGTCGCGGCCCGCTCGACGATCCGCACGAGATCCGCCTCCGTGAAACGGCGCCGGCGCCGCCGCGGCGCGATCACGACTCGCTCGGCCGGCAGCCCGCCCGGGACGAACACACGGCGGCCGTCGACATCGGCGATCCCCTGCCCGTCGTGCGTCAGGTCGACGATGGCCGTCTCGATTTCGATTCGCTCAGGGGCCGCCACGAGCCGAACGCCACGCGTCGAGGAAAGTTCGAAGATGAGGCTGCTCGGACTGCTCGAGCTTCGCTTCGAGCCGCTCGCACTCGGCGTCGTAGCGGCTGCGGTCGTAGACACCGCGGATCAGCTGGAAGCGCAGATAGATCAGGTACGTGTTGAGAACGTCCGTTTCGCAATAGTGGCAGATCTCGGCCAGCTCGCCGCGCTGATAGCACTCCCATACCCGATCGCCGCTCATCCCGAGCTTGCCGGGACAACCGAGCAGCTGCGCCACGAGCTCGAGCGACGCGCGACCCGAGGACTGGTAGCCGGAGAGCACGTCCATCAAATCGAGATGCCGCCAGTGGTAGCGGTTCATGTAGTTGTTGAAGCGAAAGTTAGGATCGGAGTCGCCGGTCTCCCAGTAGCGCGCGGCGCTCACGCCGTGCTTCAGGCAGCGGTAGTGCAGCACGGGCAGGTCGAACCCGCACCCGTTCCAGGAGACGAGCTCGGGCGCATAGCGGTCGAGGCCGTCGAAGAAGCGCCGCAGGATCTCCTGCTCCGGCTCGCCGTCGGCGCCGAGGCTGAACACGTGCAGGTCGTTCGGCGTCCTGAGCACGGCGGATATCGCGACGACCCGCTGCTGCGGCAGCGGCAGAAAATCGCTGTTCCGCGCCTGCTTCTGCTTGAAGAACATGATCTTCGCGACCGCGCCGTCGTCGAGCTCCGGAACGCCGTACAACCGCCGGCCGAGCTCGACGTCCGGCACCGTCTCGATGTCGAACACGAGCGTGTTCACGCTCGTCCCCGCCCGCGAAAAGGTGTCAGACACCATTTTTCCCCTCCAAAAAGGTGTCTGACACCTTTTTTTCTTGTCGAAGCAGCACGGCGACGGCGAGCACGAGCCCCGCTTCGTCCGTCAGCGTGAGATAGCCGGCGCCGATGCCGAGCTTCTCGCACATCGCTCGGCCGCGCGGCGAATAGATGACCTGCGGCTGCCCGAGTCGATCGGGCACGGTGCCGACATCCCGCACCCACATGCCGTTCGCAAATCCCGTACCCATCGCTTTGACCACGGCCTCCTTCGCGGCAAAGCGCATCGCGAGAAAGCGCGCGGGGTGCTTGGTGCGGGCAAAGAGCTGGTACTCCTCGTCCATCAGCACACGGCGCGCGAAAGCGTCGCCGAAGCGCGCCACGGTGCGCTCGACGCGCTCGAGCTTGACGATGTCGGTGCCGATTCCGAAGATCACGACGCGAGCTCGGACCGCCGGGAGCGTGTCCCTCCTACAACCCTCTGGTCACGATGTCCTTGAGCACGGCCCGGCTCTTCAGCGGCTGCTCGCCGAGGTACTCCTGCAATACGCGCCCCAGCAATCGCCTGGCGGCCCGCAAGCTCTCTTCGTCGTCGAGGGTTTCGCAGCGCAAAGCGATCAACTCGCGGCCGGTGTAGGCCTGCTCCTCGGCGACGCGTTCACCGGCGGACCGGGGACCGCGCTCCACGTCGTACAGGTACCGGCCTTCCGGCTGCAGCGGCTCGCCGCTCTCGATGTCGCAATCGAGCTCGAGGCCGTAACCGAGCGCGCGCAGCAGACGAAGCTCGAAGAGCCGCAGCGCGCGCGCAACGCTCGACGATGCGTTGAGGCTCGAAAGGCAGTCACTATAGCAGGAAAACAGCGCCTCGTTCGGATCACCCCTGGCGAGCAGCCTGAGCAGCAGCTCGTTGACGTAATACCCCGCGAGAAGGCGCTGCGCCGTGAGCTCGAACGCCGAGCCCCGAGCTTCCACGTGCGTCAGCCGGCCGAGCTCGCCGCGCCGGCTCCAGGACAGCGAGAGCGGCACGAACGGCTGCAGGAGCGCGCGCTGCCCGCGGGGCGAGCGCCGCGACCCGCGGGCTACGAGCCCCACCCGACCGTGCCCGGGGGTGAGGCACTCGAGGAGCTGGCTCGTGTTGCGGTACGGCCGCTGATGCAGCACGAAAGCCTGCTCGAGGAGGACGGTCTCTCTGTCGCTCATGAGTCGATCGCCGCGGGCCGCGATGCTCGCCTGCGCCTCATTCTCTCATTCCAGATCGTAGCCGAGGCGGCCGAGCTCCCGTTCGCTGTCCGACCAGTGCTCGCGCACCTTGACCCAAAGCTCGAGGTGGACGCGGTCGCCGAGGAGCTTGCGCAGCTCGAGCCTCGCCTCCCGGCCGGCCTGCTTCAGGACGGCGCCGTCCCTGCCGATCACGATCGGCTTGTGACTTTCGCGCTCGAGCCAGATCAGCGCGTGCACGAGCCATTGGCCGTCCTCGTTTCGCGCAAGATGCTCGATCTCGACCGTGAGCCCGTACGGCACCTCCTGCCGCAGCTGATTCATGAGCTTCTCGCGGATCACCTCCGCGCTCCGGAATACGACGTCGCGATCCGTCTTCACCTCTCGGGGGAAGAGCGGCGGTCCCGGCGGCAGCCTTCGAAAGAGCTCTGCGACGAGGCCATCGAGATTCTCGCCCGTGCGCGCCGAGACGGGCACGAGCGCGGCGAACGCAAGCTCGTCATCCAGACGCTTCAAAAGCGGGAGCAGCTTCGACCGCGGCCGCACGAGATCGACCTTGTTCAGCACGAGCAAAGTCCGCTCGCGGCGCGGCTTCAGCATGTCGGCCACGTCGCGGTCCTCGTTCGTGAAGCCGCGGGCGTCGACGACGTGCAGAATCAGATCGCACTCCTCGATCGCGTGAACGACCGCACGCGCCATCAGCCTGTGGAGCGCGCGCTTCGAGCGGCGCGCGTGCCCGGGCGTGTCGACGAACACGGCCTGGTCCCCGTCGCGGTTCAAGATGCCGAGAATGCGGTGCCGCGTCGTGTGCGGCTTGGGCGTGACGATGCTGACCTTTTCGCCGACGAGCGCGTTCAGCAACGTCGACTTGCCGACGTTCGGCCGGC
Source organism: Gammaproteobacteria bacterium (assembly GCA_036381015.1). NCBI lineage: Bacteria > Pseudomonadati > Pseudomonadota > Gammaproteobacteria > Gammaproteobacteria bacterium. The sequence goes on along the minus strand of DASVDR010000037.1, from coordinate 23,616 downwards.
CGACGATCGCGACGAAGCCGGAACGCGTGCCGGCGTCACTCGCGCTCACGCGCCAGCTCCGCGAGCATGACGGCCGCGGCCTGCTGCTCCGCGAATCGCCGGCTGCGCCCGCGCCCGACGGTTTGCGCGTCGCGCTCGCCGACCGTGCAGACGACCGTGAAGATCTGCTCGTGCTCGCGACCCTGCACCGAATCGACGCGATAGACCGGCAGGGGGAGACCGCGGCCCTGGAGCCACTCCTGCAGCCGCGTCTTCGGATCCTTCAGGTCCGCGGATTCGGGAAGCCGCTCGAGCCGATCGGCGAAGAGCCTGTCGACGAGCCGCTCGGCCGCGGCGTGCCCGGCGTCGAGCAGCACGGCGCCGATCACGGCCTCGAGCGCGTCGGCCAGCACGGCCGCCCGCTGCGCGCCGCCCGAGCGCAGCTCGCCGCGCCCGAGCACCAGCTGACGATCGATGCCGATCTCGCGGCCGATCGCAGCGAGGGTCGACTGGTTCACGAGGGCGGCACGGGCGCGGCTCAAATCCCCTTCGCTGTCCTCGGGACGCAGATCGTAGAGCCGCCGTGCCACCGTGAAATTCAAAAGCGCGTCGCCGAGGAACTCGAGGCGCTCGTTGTTGTGCTTGGATGCGCTTCGATGCGTGAGCGCGAGCTCGAGCAGGTCCTGGTTCTCGAAGCGGTGCTGAAGGTGACTCTCGGCCCAACGGGCTCGAGAGCTCACCGCCTGATCTCGACCGTCTTGTCGAACGTCACGAGGAACCAAATATCTGCGAGATATCGAGTGCGGTTGTCGTACTGGATGCGGACCTGATAGCCGTTGCGGGCTTGATTGATCTTAACATTCTCGTCGGGAAGGTCTATGCCCTCGACGTCGAAGCGTTTGCCGAGCGCCACCCGTATCTGGCCCGGCGTGGCATTGGTGCCGTCGAGCTCCTGACGCACGTCCTCGAGGACCGTGGCGAGGCGCATGTTCTGGAGGTACATCGGCACGAGCTTGAGACCGGCGAGACCGACGACGCCGACGAGGCAAGCGAGGATCAGGAAGCCGATCAGCGTGATGCCGCGCTGGCTACGGCGCCGGCCGGGCACGCTCATTCGATTGACTTTCCGATGCGGCTCCAACGCGGCCCCCCCTCGCTCAGCGAGCGCCAGCTCATCCAGATCCGCTCTGCCCGGCCGACCAGCTTGTCCTCCGGGATGAACTCGACGCCCGGGAAGCGGCTGTCGCGGCTGTTGTCGCGGTTGTCGCCCATCACGAAGTAGTGCCCTTCCGGCACCTTGTACGTGCCTCCCCGGCTCAACGCACCGCGGGTCAACAGCAGCAGATGCTCCTGATCGCCGAGCTTCTCTTCGGCGAGCGTGAGATCCGGGTCGGCCGGATAATCCCCGAGGATATCGAGCGGCACCTTCTCGCCGTTGATCGTCAACTGCTTGCTGCCCCGGTCGTACTGCACGATGTCGCCGGGCAAGCCGACGACGCGCTTGATGTAGTTGATCGACGGATCCGACGGCAGCCTGAACACGACGACGTCGCCGCGCTCGGGCTCTCCGATCTCCACGATCTTGGTATTTAGTACCGGGAGCCGCAGCCCATACACGAACTTGTTCACAAAAATGAAATCGCCCTCGAGGAGCGTCGGCATCATCGAACCGGAGGGAATTCTGAACGGCTCGAAAAGAAACGAGCGCAAGACCAGGACCAGCAACAACACCGGAAAAAAGGATTTCGCGTACTCGACGACGATCGGCTCTCTGACGGCGCCGCCGTCGCCGGCGCTCCCGCGCATGCGCTTGAAGATCAGTGCATCGAGCGCCCAGATGAGCCCGGTCACGAAAGTCGCCAGAACGAGAATCAGCGCAAAATCCAAGGGCGGTTACCTGCGAAAAGTTTCGACGGCTTAGGGAGTTGCCCAGTATTGGTCATTTCTTATCGCCCTGCAACACGGCCAAGAACGCCTCTTGCGGAATCTCCACCGAGCCGATTTGCTTCATGCGCCGCTTGCCGGCCTTCTGCTTCTCGAGCAGCTTGCGCTTGCGCGTGACGTCGCCGCCGTAGAGCTTCGCGGTGACGTCCTTGCGATAGGCCTTCACGGTGCTGCGAGCGATGATCTGGCTGCCGATCGCGGCCTGCACGGCGACCTCGAACTGCTGACGCGGAATCACCTCGCGCAGGGTCTCGACGAGGCTTCGCCCTTTCCTCTCGGCGCCCTCACGGTGCACGATCATCGCCATCGCGTCCACTCGTTCCTTGTTGATCAGAATATCGAGCTTCACGAGCGGCGCCGGCGCGAAGCGCAAGAACTGATAATCGAACGAGGCGTAGCCGCGGCTTGCGGATTTCAGGCGATCGAAGAAGTCGAGGACCACCTCGGCGAGCGGCAGCTCGAACTCGAGCGATACTTGTCCGCCGACGTATTGGAGCTTGCGCTGCGTTCCGCGCTTCTCGATGCACAGCTTGATGACGGCACCGAGATGCTCCTGCGGCACCAAGATGCTCGCGAGAATCATCGGCTCGCGTATTTCCTTGATCTTCGAAGGCTCGGGCAGCTGCGAAGGGTTCTCGATCTTGCGCACCTCGCCGTCGTGCGTCTCGACCTCGTAGACGACCGTCGGCGCGGTGGAGATCAGCGACAGACCGTGCTCCCGCTCGAGACGTTCCTGCACGATCTCCATGTGCAGCAGCCCGAGAAACCCGCAACGGAAGCCGAAGCCGAGCGCGGCGCTCGTCTCGGGCTCGAACGTGAGCGCGGAGTCGTTCAGTGCGAGCTTCTGGAGCGCCTGGCGAAAAGAGTCGTAGTCGTCGGAAACGACGGGAAAGAGCCCGGCGAACACGCGCGGACGCACGCGCTTGAAGCCCGGCAGAGGGAGCACGTCGCGGCGATCGGCCGACACGATCGTATCGCCGACCGGAGCCGCGTCGATCTCCTTGATGGAGGCGACGAGGTAGCCGACCTCGCCCGCCTGGAGCGCATCGCGTTCCGCGGCCCGCGGTGTGAAGACGCCCACGCGGTCGACGACATAACGACGTTGCGTGGAGTGGACGACGATGCGGTCGCCCTTCTTGAGCGCGCCGTTTACGACGCGCACGAGGGATACGACGCCGACGTAGCTGTCGAACCACGAGTCGACGATCAGCGCCTGCAACGGTGCCTCGACGCTGCCGCGCGGCGGGGGAATACGCTCTACGATCCGCTCGAGCAGCGCTTCGATGCCGAAGCCCGTCTTCGCGCTGATCCTGACCGCATCCTGAGCCTCGATGCCGATGATGTCCTCGATCTGACGGATCACCCGCTCCGGATCCGCAGTCGGCAGGTCGATCTTGTTGATGACCGGAACGACCTCGAGCCCCTGCTCGATGGCCGTGTAGCAGTTCGCGACGCTCTGCGCCTCCACGCCTTGGCCGGCGTCGACGACGAGCAACGCGCCCTCGCACGCCGCGAGCGAGCGCGAGACCTCGTAGGAGAAGTCGACATGCCCGGGCGTATCGATGAAGTTCAGTCGGTAGACGCCCCGATCGCCCGCGTCGTAACGAAGCGCGACGCTTTGCGCCTTGATCGTGATGCCGCGTTCGCGCTCGAGGTCCATCGAGTCGAGGACCTGATCCGCCATCTCGCGCTCGCTCAGCCCGCCGCAGAGCTGGATGAGCCGGTCCGCGAGCGTGGATTTGCCGTGATCGATGTGCGCGATGATCGAGAAGTTCCGGATCCGTTCCATGGTACCGAGGCGGGGCGCCGGCGACGGCGCATTATAGCGGCGGCTCGAGCGCGGAGCCGGCTCGCGGCTGCCGGCAGCCGAAGCGCACGTCAGCCGCGCTCGATGTGCTGCTCGACCCGCTCGCGATCGAGCGGATAGCCGGAGAGCTCGACGTCGCCGTCCGCGAGCACGGGTATGCGCACGCCGTAACGGCGCTCGAGCCCCGGATCGCCGTCGATGTCGACGACGTCGACCACGAACGGCCGTCCCTCGAGAAGGGGGCGAAGCTCGGCCTCGAGCGCCTCGCAGAGATGGCAGCCGGGCCGGCTGTACAGCGTGAGGCGCCTCACGTCGTGCGCTCGAGCTCGGCGCGCGCCGCCGTCCGCGCTTCCGCCCGACGGCGGATCGAGCGCGTGCCCCAGCACGCGGCCGCGACGCCGGCGACGGCGCCGGCCAGCGTGCCGGCGTCCGTATGAAAGGCGGCCGCACCGATCAGGGCACCGCCGAGGAGCGCCGCGAGCGGCAAGCCATGCAGCAGCAGCGCCGTCGACAGAACGTGGCCGGCCGGCAGGGACACCCGCACGGCATCGCCGGGCCGGAGCGGCAGCGGGGACGCGAGACGAACGCGCCGCGGCCCGACGGGGCGGCGCCACGTGCACATGCCGGCACAGCCCGCGCATCGAGCGGGCTCCTCGAGCTCGAGCTCGACCGTGCCGTCGGCTCCGACGGCGCGGACCTTGCCGTCGACCGCGAGGCAGTCCTGCCGGCCGACGCGGCGGCGCGCGACTCTCGGAGGAAGCGGGCTCACACGGCGGCCGGCCGGCTCACCTCGCCGACAGTGACATGGCGATGGCGCGCACCGTCTCCCGCGGGACTTCGCCGATCGCCGTGACCTTGCGTCCGTCCAACGTGAGCGAGTACGCGTTCGTGCTGCCGAACCTGTTGAAGCCTTCGCCCACCTCGGGGTTGTTGCGGGGATCTTCGATGAAGACGGAGACCGTGGCGAGGCCGTCGGAATAGACGAGATGCTCGACGGGATATTCGGAGTCTGCGAATGCGCTCTGCGTCGCCACCGAGAGCTTGAAACCTCCGGGCAGCATCGACGCTTGCCACGACGGCGAGTAGGGCCGGCTCGACGGCCCTGGCTCGGGCTCGGGCGACGGCAGGAACGTGAACCCTTCGGTATCGACGGTGGGGTGCAGCGCCGAAGCAGGGATGAACTCCGAGATCTGGATCTGCGTGAAGACGAGTTGCTCGATCACCTCGCCGTCCTCGTCCCGGAGTTGCGACTTCAACGGCATGGCGGTGGCCTTGTCGAGCCACAGCATGTAGCCGTAGCGGTATTTGTCCTTCGGCTTGATGCCGACGATCTGTGCGGGATGCTTCGCGACGCGTGCGCTCCGGTAGAGCGTGAACTCGTAATGCGGCTCGAGCTCTTCGGAATAGCTCGGCAAAGTGGACAACGGGCTCTGGTCCTTGCGCGCTTCGAGGAGCACGAGCTTCCGATCCGGGAAAATCACCCGCACCATGCCTTCTTCACGGATGATCTCGCGCCCCACGCCGTCGAGCGACACGAGCCGCTCGCTGATGCGCCCGTGGTGATTACGATGGACGATGTGCATGATCTCGGCGTTGCCGCCGCGTACATGCACGAAAGTGCCTTCGTAGTTCAGCTCCTCGACGGCGCGATTCATTCGATCGAGCCACCAGCGGGCGTCTTGCGCACCCGCGTCGGCGACGGCAAAGACGAGCAACACGCACGAAACGTTCGTCCACGCCCTGGCGCCGGGAATCATTGCACGTCACGCTCGACTTCGGCAGCGGCAGGCGTGTCGGTGACGACGATGCTCTCGAACAGCAACGGCGCGTCCATGGCACCGACGACGTTCGAGCTCACGGACGTGCGGCTGAGGCGCGAGGCGTACTCGCTATGGTGCATGAGGTAGTTCGTGAGCCTGATCGGGGGCGGGGCGACGACGGTGTCCGGGCTGTCGGCCGGCACCACGTAGCTCGCGGCGCCGGCGGCGCTCGCCTGCGTGGCGCCGAATGCGTCGGCGTCGCCGACGTCGTTCACCGCTCTGAACGTGAAAAGCGCAGCGACGGCGACTCCGGCTGCGACGCCGAGCCCGACGGCGGGGTTGCTCCAGCGGCTCGCGACCGCCGTGGGAGGAGGACCGGCGACGGCCGGTGCTCGCGACGGCAGAGGCGTGCCGCTCAACGCCTCGTGAACTCTTCGACGCAACGCTTCCGGATCCGGCGCGATCAGATCGCCGCGCAGAGCCGATCCGATGAGCGAATACCGGACGAGCTTGTTGCGCGATTCGGGGTCACGCTCCAGCCGGCGGACTAGAAAGGCAGATTCCTCGGGGGACAGCTCGTCGTCGACGAAGGCCGACACTTGATCGTGAATCTGTTCGCTCATAGTCGTCGCTATTGAAGCAGCCCACCGATACGCTTGTCTATCGCTTCACGCGCACGGAAGATCCGCGAACGAACCGTGCCGACCGGGCATTCCATCGTCTGCGCGATCTCCTCGTAGCTCATGCCCTCGATTTCGCGCAGCAGAATGGCGGTGCGCAGATCTTCCGGCAGATCGGCGATCGCTCCGTTGACTGCATCACGTATCTCGTCCGACAACGCAAGCCCTTCCGGCGTGTCAAGCTCCCGAAGCTTCGAAAAGGCTTCGAACTGTTCCGGATCCTGCAGATCGAGGTCGAAGTGAGCCGGACGCCGGCCGGCAGCCACAAGATAGTTCTTCGCGGTATTGATCGCAATACGATACAGCCAAGTATAGAAGGCGCTGTCTCCGCGGAACGAAGGCGCGGCCCGATAGGCCTTCAAGAATGCCTCTTGAGCGACATCCATGGCCTCGGACGGGTCCCGCACGTATCGCATGATCAGCTTCAGGATCTTGTGCTGATACTTGACAACCAACAGATCGAATGCCGATCTGTCACCTTGTTGAACGCGCTTGATCAAAGCGAGATCGGAAGCCCCGCTTCCCGGCTTCTCGCTGCCGCCGGGTTCCATCAAACGCCTCTCAGTAGACCGCATACCTCACCAAAAAGTTCGCCCGCCGGATCGGGCGCAAACCGGTCGCCGAGCTTCCGCCCCGAAGTCAACATCAAGACTCATTCTAAGACTATTGCGACGACGTTGTCGTGCTCAAAGCGTGCCAAGCGGCCGCGATCGCCGCAGCTCCGCCTGCAGCGCTCGCCAGGCTTCTTGGTCGACCTGGTCCTTCAAAAGGAGCACCACGAACGCGCGCGCGCCCGGCGCGGCGAGCCGAAGCGAGACCCAGAACGGGGCGACGGCCGTGCCGGGGCGAAGCTCGAGCCCGTCGAGACCGCGATCCGGAAGCGCCCACGCGCCGTCGGCCGTGCGCACGATACGGGACGGCCGCGGGACCCGGCGTGCGGCCGCATGCGCGAGGACGGCCGCGACCGCGCCGAGCTTGACCGGCCATCCGATCCCGCTCGCGGCGACACCCGCGACGGCCAGCGCGTGCACGGCAAATCGCCAGGCGGCGAGCAGCCGCGACGGCTCAGGCGTGAGGACGAACGCTCGCGCGGATGCGCTCGAGGAGACGGTCGAGCTCGGGATCCGTCGGCGCATGGCGCCGCAGAAGATACGCGTGGAGCTCGGGGTCGGGCAGGTCCAAAAGTGCCGCGAAGCGCGCTTTATCCGCATCGGGCAGTCGGGCGAACTCGGCGTCGAAGAACGGCAGCAGTATCGAGTCGAGCTCGCGCATCCCGCGGCGGCATCGCCACCGCACTCTCGCCGCCTCCGCGTGCTCCGCGGCGACGCTTTCTTCCGCTCGAGAACCCATCACGCTCTCGGCGCGCGCGCCGTCAATGACGGCGCTCGACCATCAGCTTCTTGATCTCGGCGATGGCCTTGCCGGGGTTCAAGTTCTTCGGGCAATCCTTCGTGCAGTTCAGGATCGTATGGCAGCGATAGAGCCGGAACGGATCCTCGAGCGCGTCGAGGCGCTCGCCGGTCGCCTCGTCGCGGCTGTCCACGATCCACCGGTAAGCCTGAAGCAGCGCCGCCGGGCCGAGATAGCGGTCGGAGTTCCACCAGTAGCTCGGGCACGCCGCGGAGCAGCACGCGCAAAGGATGCAGGCCGACGGCGTGTTGATCTTTTCCTGGTCCTCCTTCGACTGAAGCCGCTCCCGATCCGACGGCGGCGGCGTGCGCGTCTGGAGCCACGGCTCGACCGATGCATACTGCGCGTAGAACTGCGTGAGATCCGGCACGAGGTCCTTGACCACCGGCATGTGCGGCAGCGGGTAGATCTTCACCGTGCCTTTGACCTCCTCCACGGGCTTCAGGCACGCGAGCGTGTTGGCGCCATCGATGTTCATCGAGCACGAGCCGCAGATGCCCTCTCGGCACGAGCGCCGGAACGTGAGCGTCGCATCGACCTCGTTCTTGATCTTGAAGAGGGCGTCGAGCACCATCGGGCCGCAATCGTCCATGTCGACGCGATAGCGGTCGACGCGCGGGTTCTCTCCGGACTCCGGGTCGTAGCGATAGATCTCGAACGTACGGACGTTCGGGCCCTCGGGACCGCCGTGGTCCTTGCCGGGCGTGATCCGGGAGTTACGAGAGAGAAAGAACTTCGCCATGGTGGGTCCTCGGAGCCTTGGGAAAAGGTGTCAGACACCCTTTTCGGGAAAAAAGGTGTCAGACACCGGCATCAGTAAGTCCTCGCTTTCGGCGGGATGGGCTCGACGTCGTTCGTCAGCGTGTTGAGCTGCACCGGGCGGTAATCGAAGCGCACGCTCCCGTCGGGCGCGACCCAAGCGAGCGTGTGCTTCAGCCAGTTCGCGTCGTCGCGCTCCGGGTAGTCCTCGCGCGCCTGCGCGCCGCGGCTCTCGGTGCGGTTCAACGCGGACTTGATCGTGCCCATGGCCTGGAGCAGCAGATTCTCGAGCTCGAACGTCTCGACGAGGTCGGTGTTCCAGACGAGCGTGCGGTCGGTGACGCCGACCTCGGCGAACGACGCGAAAACGGCCTCCAGCTTTTCGATGCCCTCCTGAAGCGACTCGCCGGTGCGGAACACGGCCGCGTGGTCCTGCATCACGCGCTGCATGTCGAGCCGGATCTTCGCGGTCGGCAACCGGCCCTTGGCGTTGCGCAGCTTGTCGAGGCGCGCGACGGCTTCGTCGCCGGCCCCGGCCGGCAGCGGCGCCTGCCGCTCGCCGGGCACGATCAGCTCCGCGCAGCGGTACGCGGCGGCGCGGCCGAAGACGACGAGGTCGATCAGCGAGTTCGAGCCGAGGCGGTTCGCACCGTGCACCGAGACGCACGCGGCCTCGCCGACGGCCATGAGGCCCGGGACGACTTGGTCCTCGCCGCGCTCGTTCCTCGTAAGCACCTCGCCCATGTAGTTCGTCGGGATGCCGCCCATGTTGTAGTGCACGGTAGGCAGGACCGGAATCGGGGCTTTCGTGACGTCGACGCCCGCGAAGATCCGCGCCGTCTCGGCGATGCCGGGCAGCCGCTCCTCGATGACGTCGCGGCCGAGATGCTCGAGATGCAGATGCACGTGGTCTTTGTGGCGGCCCACCCCGCGGCCCTCGCGAATCTCGATCGTGATCGAGCGGCTCACGACGTCGCGGGACGCGAGATCCTTGGCGTTCGGGGCGTAGCGCTCCATGAAGCGCTCGCCTTCGGAGTTCGTGAGATAGCCGCCTTCGCCGCGGACGCCTTCGGTGATCAGCATGCCCGCGCCGTAGACGCCCGTGGGGTGAAACTGCACGAACTCGAGATCCTGGAGCGGCAGCCCGGCGCGCAGCACCATCGCATTGCCGTCGCCGGTGCAGATATGGGCGGACGTGCACGAGAAGTAGGCCCGCCCGTAGCCGCCCGTGGCGAGGATCACCATCTTCGACCGAAAGCGATGCAGCCTGCCCGTGGCGAGCTCGAGCGCGACCACGCCCCGGCATACGCCGCCGTCCATGATCAGGTCGATGGCGAAGAACTCGACGAAGAACTCCGCTTCGTGCTTCAACGACTGCTGGTAGAGCGTGTGCAGCATCGCGTGGCCGGTGCGGTCGGCCGCCGCGCACGTGCGCTGCGCGATCCCCTCGCCGAAATGCGTGGTCATGCCGCCGAACGGCCGCTGATAGATCCGCCCTGCCTCGGTGCGCGAGAACGGGACGCCGTAATGCTCGAGCTCGATGACCGACGCCGGCGCCTCCTTGCACATGTACTCGATCGCGTCCTGGTCGCCGAGCCAGTCGGAACCCTTGACCGTGTCGTACATGTGCCAGCGCCAGTCGTCCTCGCCCATGTTGCCGAGCGCCGCGCTGATGCCGCCCTGCGCAGCCACCGTATGGCTGCGGGTGGGGAATACCTTGCTCAGCGACGCGGTCTTCAGCCCTCGCTCCGCGAGCCCGAGCGTGGCGCGCAACCCCGCTCCGCCGGCGCCGACGACGACCACGTCGTAAGTGTGATCGATGAACTCGTAGTCCTTGATCATTGCGCGGATCCGAACGCGATCTTCAGAATCGCAAACAGGCTGACGACGGCGAACGCCGCGTGCACGAAGGTCGACAGCGTGAGCAGCACGACCTTGGCCGCATTGTCGTGCACGTAGTCCTCGATCACGACCTGCACGCCGAGACGGGAGTGATAGAGCGCGGTGAGGGCCGTCAGGATCAAGAGCACGCTCGTCCCGGGCTCGCGAATCCAGGCCACGACGGTGCCGTACTCGAAATCGTCGAGGCCCGCGACTGCGATCGCGAACCACAGCCCGAGCAGCACCAGCGCCGCGGCGCTGACGCGCTGCACCCACCAATGCTCGGCGCCGCCTTTCGCGGACCCGAGCCCCAAAACGCGATTCAACGGAGTGACGAGATTCACTGCACTGCGCTCCTAAACGATCACGAGCAGCGCGTAGACCAAGGTCGCCGCAACGGCCACCACGACGACGGCCCATCCGCTCGCGCGAATCCGCTCGCGCTCGAACCCGAAACCGAAATCCCAAGCGAGATGACGGATGCCGTTCGCGAGGTGGTAGAAGAAGGCGAGCGCGAACACGATCAGCGGGAGCTTGAACCATCCGCTGCCGACGATCGCCCGCGCGTCGTCGTAGGCGTCCGCGCCGCTCGCGACGGCGAGCAGCCACCAGGCGAGGACGAAGGCGCCGACGGTCAGCACGAGCCCGGCCGCGCGATGCAGAATCGACAGCGTGTTCGTGATCCGCCAGCCGTAAACTTGCAGATGCGGCGACAACGGCCGGTCAACGTCCATTCTCAATGCTCCAGGCAGTCGATCGAAGCGCGACGCGCGCAGGGCGCGCGCAAGGCTAGACCCATCACGCTCCGCTTCACCCCCGAATCAAAAGTCGATGCAGCGGCCGGCGCGCTCCCAGTCGCCGTAGCGTGTCGGCTCGGGCCCTTTCGGTCCGCCGATCTCGCGGGGAGATTCGGCCGCCCCTTCGCCGGCGACCGGCTCATCGGGCGTCGCCGCGGGTTGCGGCGCGGAGGGCTCTTGTTCGCGTCCACGGGTCATCGTTACAGTGTGCCAGAAACCGCGCCGATTGGCATCCCGGCCGATGTCTCTGCTCCCGCTGTACTGTCGAGTTCCGTGGACGATCTGCGTCGACGCGAAAGGCGCCGACGCCGACGACTTCCTGCGCAGGCAGCTCACGCAGAATCCGCCGCCTCGCGACGGCGGACGCTTCACCTTCGCCGCATGGAACGACGCACGCGGGCGCGTGCGCGCGCTCTTTCGCATGCTCCGGCGCGACGACCGCCTCGTGCTGCTCGCCGAGCGCGACGGTGTCGATGCCGTGCTCGCGCGGCTGCGAATGTTCGTGCTGCGATCCAAGGTCGAGCTCGTGCCCGACGAGTCGCTCGCCGCGGCCGCCGTCGTCGGCGATGCCGGCGAGCGGCTCGAGGCCCGCGGCGTGCGCCTCGGCGCGGAGCCCGGCGCGGCGGTCACGGATGCCGAGCTCACGTGGCTGCGAATCGGCCCGGACCTGGTTTATGTCGTCGGCCCCGAGGATCGGCTCGAGCGCGCCGGCGAGGGCTTCGCTCGCGGATCCGCCGAGCAGGCCGAGCTCGCCGAGATCCGTCTCGGCCTGCCGCGAGTCGGCGCGGCCGTCGCCGAGCGTTACGTGCCGCAGATGCTGAACCTCGACCGCCTCGATGCAGTCGCTTTCGACAAGGGCTGCTACCCGGGCCAGGAGGTCGTCGCACGACTGCACCACCTCGGCAACGTGAAGCGGCGGATGCGGCGCTTCGTCGGCGCCGCGCCGGCGGTTGCGCCGGCGCCGGGCACGCCGATCGTCGATGCGGAGGGCGCCGAGGCCGGCGAGACGATTCGCGCGGCCGCGGCCGACGGCACGCTCGAGCTTCTCGCCGTGGTCCGGCTCGACGCCCGCGGTCCGCTCTCCGCCGGATCGGAGCACCGCGTGGCGCTCGCGGCGGCGCCGTTGCCGTACGAGCGCGCGAGCCCGGTTTAGCCGCCCCTTCGCACGAACGCGTAGAGCGGCTCGAGCACCCATTCGTAAAGACGCCGCGTCTCGAGCCTGACGTCGGCCTCGACCAGCATGCCGGCGCGCAGCGGCCGGGGCTCGCCGTACGCCTCGACCGACTGCGCGTGAAGCGCGACGACCACGCGGTACACCGGCTCTCCGCTCCGTCCCGAGCCCGGCCCGAGCGGCCGCTCGGCGGCGGCGAGCGCCGTTCGCGAGACCGAGCGCACGGTGCCCGCTTGGTGCCCGAACTTCTGATACGGGTAGGCCGGAAAGCGCAGCAGCACCTCGTCCCCGGGGTCGACGAACCCGACCGCGCGGCTCGGCGCGTAGAGGTGCGCTTCGAGGGCCGCGCCGCGAGGCAGAATCGAGAGCAGCACGCGGCCGGCGTCGACGACCTGCCCGACCTCCCCAGTGACGGCAGCGGCTACTCCTGACGCCGGCGCGACCACGGTGAGCTCGCGGCGGGCCTCGTTCTCGGCGATCTCGAGATCGAGGCTCGAGATCGCACGCTCGAGCTCGGCGATCCGGTTCCGATACTCGAGCGGCAACCTCTCGAGGCGAGCCTCGAGATCCGTGCGCTGCCGCTCGGCGGCACCAAGCTCGCGCTCGAGGCTCGCGAGCCGCGCGCGCTGCTCGAGCGCGTGCTCGCGCTTCGCGACGGTCTGCTCGGTCGGCACGAACCCCTGCGCGCCGAGACGCTCGTAGCGCTCGGTCGCCTCGTCCGCGAGCGCGACGCGCGCACGCTGATCCTCGATCATTGCTCGGAGCCCAAGGAGCTCCTCGTCGAGCGCGGTTCGCTGTGCCGCGAGCGACACGTGCTCCGCTTGCTCGAGCCGCCGCGTTTCGCGTATCTGCGACGCGAGGCTCTCGCGCCGCGCCTCGAGCTCGCGGCCGATCCGCTCGTGCGTCGCGCCGAGCGCGCTGCTCTGCCGCTCGCTCGAGACGACGTAGAGCGGATCGCCTCGTGCGACGGCATCGCCCTCCGCGACGTGCTTCGCGATGATCGTGCCGAGCTGCGGCGCCCGCACGTCGACGACGCCGCCTTCCGGCAGCAGCTGACCGCGCAGCGTCTCGTGCCGCGTGTAGGCGCCGAGAACCAGAAACGCGACGATCGCGGCCGCGACGGCGAGCGCGCCCGCGCCGAGCAGGCCGAACGAGACCGGCGTGACGAGCACGATGTCTCCGGCGACCTTCGCGCGGCTCGCGGCCACCGCGGCCGGCCTGAACAGCGGGATCGACGACACGGTTGCTCTCCTTGCGGAGCGCAAGCGTAGCGCGGCGAAGCGCCGTCACGATCGGGCCGTTTCCGGCGGCTGTCGCCGGATTTCGGTCTCCGGAGGCGGCTGCGCGATTCGGAGCGAATCGCGCGGAAACGGCTGCTGCGGCAGACCCGGCGGGGCCGTGAAATGAGCCGCGAAATGCAGCACGAAAATCCCTTCGGCGCGGCAGGGCGGGCAGCTTCGCTGCCGTCCGCCCGCGGTCGCCTGCAATCTTTTCTCGAGCACTTCGTTCGCGAGACCGGCGTGCCGGGCGTCGCGCTCGCGGCGAGCGTCGGCGGCGCACGCATCGAGGCGAGCGCCGGAACATGCCGGGCGGGCGAAGCCGCGCCGCTCACCCCGCAGCACCGCTTTCATCTGGGCTGCACCGCCAAGCTGCTCGCGGCGGCCGTCACGCTCGCGCGCGTCGATCGCGGCGAGGTCGATCTCGACGCGCCGATCGGCGAGTATCTGCCGGAGCTGCGCGGCACGCCTCACGGCCGCGCGGTCCGCGTGTCGCATCTCCTCTCGCACACCTCCGGCTACCGCGGCGCGGATCTCTTCGCTCCGCAGGCGCGGGCGCTCACGTGGGACGGCCTCGTCGCGTACTTGCGCGCCGCGCCGCGCTTCTTCGCGCCGGGCACGGTCTTCAGCTACGAGCACACCGAGTCGGTGCTGCTCGGGCGAATCCTCGAGCGGGTCGCCGGCCGGCCGTGTCTCGCGGTGATCCGCCGGGAGCTGATGGGTCCGCTCGGCATCGAGCCCGGGCGCATCGAGGATGCAGGCAACGATCCGCACGACGCGGGCCGGCACGCATTCGACGCGGCCGCGAACGGCTACGCGCCCCTCGGGCCGATGACGGCGATGTCGGAGCTGTGGCATCCGGCCTTCTCGAATTACACGCTGTCCCCGGCCGACCTCGCGACGGTCGGCGAAGCGCTTCTCGGCGTGCGGTCGGCCGCCGGCGTCTCCGCTGCCGTGCGCCCGCGGCTGCTGCGCCCCGTCGTGCGGCTTCCGCCGGCGCTCGGCGGTCCGCTTCGCGAGCTCTTGCCGATCGCATTCGGTCTCGGCGCGGCCGCATGGCGCGGCGGGCAGCACGGGCACAACGGCCTCACGCACGGGCAGTGCATCGGCTTGCGCCTTCACGTCGAGCCGCCCGTCGTCGTCGCCGTCGGAGTCAACGCGGTCGCGCCGCACTTGCGCGACTTCGCGCTCGGTGCGGCGTCGGCCGCGTTGACCGGCGAAGCGGCGAGCGCCGCCGAGCCGCCGCCGGTCGAGCTCGAGCTCGAGCGGCTTCAGGGCGTCTATCTCGGGCCCGGCCGAGCGTGGGCGAGCGCGGCGTTCGGCGACGGCCGGCTCCGCGTCTCGATCCGATCCGGCGCGGCCGGTCCGGCCGTGACGGCCGAGCTCGCGGACGCCGGAGAAGGGCGCGGGCTCGTCCTTCGCTCGCCGATGCCGCAGCTTTCGCTCGGCTTCTTCGGCGCGCCGGAAAGCGAGGAAGCGGGGCTGATGGTCGGCCTGCACGCGTTCAAGCGCGTCGCGCCGAATCCTCGCGCCGCGGCAGAACGAAGCGTCCGTTCCAAATGAATCGGTATCCGGCCGCGCAAGGCGAGACGAGCTGCACGTACGGGAACTCGGCGAGCGCCGGCCGCGTGAAGCAGACGCCGTGCTCGGCCGGGCACAGCGATGCGCGCGCCGCAGGACGGTACCGGCCGCCGGTGCGCGCGGCCGTGCGTAGCACCAGGCCGCCGCCGGCGCCCGCGGCGACGGAAACGGCGTATCGCGCGGTTCGGTAGAGCCCCTCGCCTCTCTTCGCGGCCGAAGCTTCGGCCGAGCCGACGTCGAGCAGCCGTGGGACGCGCAGCGCCGCAAGCTCGGGCAGCCGGGCGCCGAGGACGCGTGCCGCGACGACCGCCGCCGCAGGCCCGGTCGAGCAAACGGCGAGCGCCACGCCGGCGCGCGGATGCACGCGCACGAGCGCCGACGCGTTCGGCCACGCGGACTGATGCCCGAGCCACCCCGGCGCGTGCACCTTCCATCCGAGACGGCAGCCGCGCTCGAGCGGGTGCCACCCGGGCAGCGGCGTGCCCGCGCCGGCGTCGCCATCGCAAGGAGCGTGAGCGCCGACGAGCTCGAGCAGGCCGCGGACCCGCACGGCGAGCGCGCCGCCGACGGCCGGGCAGATCTCGCCGCCGCCCGATGCCGAGCAGCGGACCCCGGCCGCGACGCCGAGCGGCGCGAGCAGCTCGTCGTGCAACAGCCGCGCGTACGCCAGGCCGGCGGCCGTCTCGAGGACCGCGGCGAGCAGCCACGCGCCGGCGTTCGAGTAGCTGTAGATCTCACCCGGCGCGGCGAGCCGCGGCGCCGCCGCGAGCGCCGCGACCAGCCGGCGCGCGTCGATGCGCCCGTCCTCGCAGCGGGGCGCGCGCTCGAGCAGCGAGTCGTCGAGACCGTGCGTGTGCTCGAGCAGATGACGCAGCGTGATCCCGCGCAGCTCGATACCGGCGCCGGACGGAAGGCGCTCCGCGACGGGATCGTCGAGCCCGAGCCGGCCCGCCGCGCGAGCCTGCATCACGAGCGCCGCCGTGAAGAGCTTCGCGAGACAGCCGATCGGCATCGGCGCATCGCACGCCGTATCCGTCACGCCTTGCTCGCCCGCCGCTGCGATTGCGACGCGGCCGCCGGCGCGAACGCCGACGATCACGCGTTCGCCGCATCCGACGTCGAGCCCCGCGGCGAGCCACTCGCGCAAGGCGCTCGGATCCGCAAGCTCTGCGAGCGCATCTGCCGTCACGAATCGAGCCTCTCTGCCGACCGGGGATCGCCGCCCGATCTTCGTCCTCGATCTTCGTCGCTCGCGGCCCGCGATCGCGACGCGTCAATCTCGCGAGGATTTCGAGGATCGGCGTGCGCGGCTCGCGAAATTGCCCGAATCGTCGAGGTATGCGCCTCGCGAAAGCGCGCCGGCGCGCGCTCTACTGCGTCGTCGCGCCGCGGCCCGGAGGGCCGCGCCGCGGCCGGGCCGGATTGCGCGCCGCGAACGGCGTCGCGGCCGGCGATCGCGGCGCCCCCGCGTCCGCGAGAAGGCACATGAGCCAGGGAAGGCACATGAGCGAGATCGGCTTCCGACATTTCGCGCAGCGCGACCCGCACGCCGTCGCCGTCGTCGAGGCGCGCGGCCCGCGCTGGTCCTACGGGCGCCTCGCGGGCCTCGTCTACAGCACGGCTCGCGCATTGCGCGGGGCCGGGCTTTCCGTCGGCGACGCGGTCGCGATCGTCGCCCCGAACTGCGCCGAGTACCTGGCCGTCTATCTGGCCGCGATCGAGGCCGGGCTCTACGTCGTCCCGATCAACTGGCACCTCGCCGACGGCGAGATCGCGTACGTGCTCGAGGACTCTCAGGCGAAGGCCGTCGTCGCGCACGCGCGGCTCGGCCGAGTCCGGCTCGCGGCGCTGCGGCGGCTCGCGGCGGATCGCCTCGCGATCTGCATCGGTTCCGCGCCCGGGTTCGCGGCGCTGCGCGAGCTCGCGGCCGCATGCGCACCGCGTCCGATCGACGGCCCGAAGGGGCGCGTCATGGCCTACACGTCCGCGACAACCGGCCGGCCGAAGGGCGTGCTCCTGCCGCTCGAGAACGCCGACGCGGCCGTCGCGAAGACGATCGCCTGGCATCGCTCGCTCGGCATCCAGCCGGGCGAAGGCAACGTGCATCTCTGCGCGTCGATGCTCTACCACTCGGCGCCGCTCGACGGCGCGATCACGGCGCTGCGGATGGGCCACCGTGTCGTGCTGGCCGACGGGTGGCAGCCGAAGACGCTGCTTGCGCTGATCGACCGCCATCGCGTGACCACGAGCTTCATGGTGCCGGCGATGTTCGTGCGCTTGCTGAAGCTCGCGCCCGAGATCAAGCGCCGCTACTCCACGGCTTCGTTGCGCTTGGTCATCCACGGCGGCGCGCCGTGCCCGGCCGACGTCAAGCGCGAGATGCTCGAATGGTGGGGCCCCGTGATCTCGGAGTCCTACGGTGCGGCGGAAGCTCAAGGCACGATCGCGAGCGCGGCCGAGTGGCTCGCGGGGCCGGGCACCGTCGGGCGGCCGATTCCGGGGTCGGCGGTCGAGATCGTCGACGATGCGGGGCGCGCGTTGCCGCCGGGCGAGCCCGGCCGCGTCTACCTCAAGCCTTTTACCGGCGACCGCTTCGCCTACAAGGGCGATCCGGAGAGAACGCGGGCGAGCTATCGCGGCGACTTCGTCACGGTCGGCGACGTCGGCTATCTCGATGAGCGCGGGTATCTGTTCCTTTGCGGCCGGCGGGCGGATCTCATCCTGTCGTCTGGAATGAACATCTATCCCGCCGAGATCGAGCACGTGCTGATCCGGCATCCCGCCGTCGCCGACTGCGCCGTCGTCGGCGTGCCCCATGCGCTGCTCGGCGAGGTGCCGAAGGCGTTCGTCCAGCCGATGCCGGGCGTCGTGCCGGGGCGCGAGCTCACGTTGGCGCTCCTGCGGTTTCTCCGCGCGCGGCTGTCGCCGATGAAGCTGCCGAAGCGCATCGAATACACGCACGCGATCCCGCGCGATCCGAACGGCAAGCTGTACCGGCGGCTGCTTCGCGAGGCGCCGGAGGCCCTCCGCCGGGAGGCGCCGGAGGCCCCCCGTTGAGCGCACCGGCACGGCACGCGTCCGCGGGCTCGGCCGTTTCCGGCCCGAGGTGGCGTCGAGGCGCCGGCGTGCTGGCGGCGCCGAGCGCTTCGGCCGCTTATCGCGGCTTCGTGCTGGCGCTACTCGTCGCGGCCGGCGTCGCCGGATGGATGGACCGCAACGTGCTCGCGGTGCTGCTCGAGTCCATCAAGCTCGACCTCGGCTTTTCCGACACCGAGCTGGGCTTGCTCGGCGGCGCCGCCTTCGGCGTGCTCTACTCGATCGCGGGCCTGCCGATCGCGTGGGTCGCGGACCGCGCGAACCGGAGCGCGTTGCTCGCGCTCGCGCTCGGGCTCTGGAGCGTGATGACGGCGCTTTGCGGCGCGGCGAGCAGCTTCTCGGCGTTGTTCCTCGCGCGCGTCGGCGTCGGGTTGGGCGAGGCCGGCGGCTCCCCGCCGTCGCAGTCGTTGATCTCGGACTACTTCCCGCCGGAGCGGCGCGGCTTCGCGCTCGGCGTCTTCTATCTGCACATTCCGCTCGGGTTCGTCGCGGGCTTCCTCCTCGGCGGCTGGCTCGACGAGACGGTCGGATGGCGCCTCGCGTTCGTGATCGTCGGCGTCCCCGGCGTGCTGCTCGCGCTCGTGTTGCGCCTCACGCTGCGCGAGCCGCCGCGCGGCGCCGCGGATCCGTTCGTACCGCGGGCGGAAGCGCCGGCGCTTTCGGCCGCGCTGCGCGACCTCGCGAGCCGCCGCTCGCTGCGCCATCTGCCGGTCGCCGGCGCTGCATACGGGATCGGAGCGTTCGCGGCCGCGGTCTGGCTGCCCGCCTATTTCGTCCGCGTGCACGGCGTCGGGGCCGCCGAAGCGGGCGCCTGGATGGCGCTCGCGTACGGCGTGGGCGGAGGCGTCGGCGTGCTCGCCGGCGGGTGGCTTGCCGATCGAACCTCCCGGCGCACTGGCGACGAGCGGTGGTACGCCTGGGGGTCGGCCGCGGCCGTCGCGGCGACCGTGCCGTGCGCATGCGTGCTCTATCTCGCGGAAAGCCGCGCCCTCGCCGTCTCGTCGCTGCTCGCGGGGACCGCGGCAGGCCACATGTTCCTGGGCCCCGTCACGGCCATGGTCCAGGGGCTCGCCGGCGTATCCCGGCGCGCCGTCGCCGCCGCGATCTATCTGCTGCTCGTGAACCTCGTCTCGATGGGCGTCGGGCCCGTCGCCGTCGGCATTGTAAGCGACGCGCTCGGCCCGCGCTTCGGTCACGCGGCGCTGCGCTTCGCCCTCCTCGGCGTCGTCGCGGCGAGCGCCGTCTGGGCGGTCGTGCACTTCGTGCTCGCGGCACGAACGTTACGCGAGGATCTCGCGAGCGCCCGCGGCCTTCGCCCGGACGCTGCGAGCTGCCAGCCGGCCGCGCCGTGCGTGCGATGAGCGCGACGGAGCTGTTGCGTCTCGGGTGGCTCCCGAAGCTGCCGGTGCTGCTGCAGACCGAAGCGGCGGAGTGCGGCCTCGCGTGCCTCGCGATGGTCGCGAGCTATCACGGCCGCCGCATCGACGTCGCGTCGCTGCGGCGCAGCCATCCGGTCTCTCTGAAGGGCACGACGCTCGCCGCGCTGATCGACGTGGCTCACCGTCTCGGCTTCGCCGCGCGCGCGGTGCGCGCCGAGCTCGGCGAGATCCCGCGTCTCGCGACTCCGTGCATCCTTCACTTCGACATGGATCATTTCGTCGTGCTGCGCCGGGCAGACCGCAGGGGGATCGTCGTGCACGACCCCGCGCGGGGCGCGCGCAGGCTCTCCGCCGCGGAGGCGTCGCGCGCATTCACCGGTGTCGCGCTCGAGCTCTGGCCGACGCCCGCTTTCGAGCGGCGCGACGAGCGCGCGCGCGTGAGGCTGCGCGAGCTGATCGGCAGCGTCACGGGGCTGCGCCGGTCGCTCGGCCAGATCTTCCTGCTCGCCGCCGCGATCGAAGTATTCGTCGCCGTCGGGCCGCTGTTCGTCCAGTGGGTCGTCGACCATGCGCTGCCGTCGGGCGCGAGGGACATGCTGGCGACGCTCGCGCTCGGATTCGGGTTGCTCGTGATCCTCCAGCACGCCGTAACGGCGTTCCGCGCCTGGGTCATCATGCACCTCGGCGCATTGCTCGATCTGCAATGGCAGGCGAATGCTTTCGGGCATCTGCTCGAGCTGCCGCTGCCGTATTTCGAGAAGCGCCATCTCGGCGACATCGTCTCGCGCTTCCGCTCCATCGACGCGATCCAGCGGACGCTCACCACGGCGTTCGTCGAGGCGGTCGTCGACGGTCTGACGACGATCGTCGTGCTCGTCGTCGTCTTCCTCTACAGCCCGCGGCTCGCGTGCGTGAGCGTCGGCGCGATTGCGCTCTACGCGTCGTTGCGTGCGCTCTGGATTCGGCCGCTGCGCGCCGCCGTCGAGGAGCAGATCGTGCATGCGGCGAAGCAGGAGAGCCACTTTCTCGAGACGGCGCGCGGCATCCGCTCGATCAAGCTCTTTCAGCGCCGAGAGGAGCGCCGCGCCGCGTGGATCGCGCTGCTCGTCGACCAGCTGAACGCGGGGCTGCGCGCGCAAAGGCTCCAGATCCTCCACCGGCTCGCGAACGGATTGTCGTTCGGCGTCGAGCATGTGCTCGTGGTGTGGCTCGGCGCGAATCTCGTGCTTGACGGCCGGTTCTCGGTCGGCATGCTGATGGCCTTCCTGTCATACCGGCAGCAGCTCGCGTCCCGCGTCGGCGCCCTGATCGACAAGGGCGTCGAGCTCAAGATGCTTCGCGTGCAGGGGGAGCGGCTGGCCGACATCCTGCTCACGCCGACGGAGCGTACGGACGGACGCGGCCGGCTGCTGCTTTCCGATCTCGATGCGCGCGGCGCACGCGTCGAGATCCGGGGGCTGCGCTTCCGGTACGCCGAGCACGAGCCGCCCGTGCTCGACGGCGTCGAGCTCGACGTCGAGGCCGGCGAGGCGGTCGTGATCGTCGGGCCGTCGGGCTGCGGCAAGAGCACGCTCCTGCACTTGATCCTCGGCATCCTCACGCCCACCGGCGGGGAGGTGCGGATCGCGGGCGTGAACGTGCACCGCACCGGCCCCGATGCGGTCCGCCACCTGATCGGCAGCGTAATGCAGAACGACATGCTCTTCGCCGGCTCGATCGCAGACAACATCAGCTTCTTCGACACCCAACCGGATCAGCGCCGCGTCGAGGAGTGCGCCCGGCTCGCTTCGATTCACGACGAGATCGCCGCGCTGCCGATGGGCTACAACACGTTCGTCGGCTACATGGGGCAGGTGCTGTCGGGCGGCCAGCAGCAGCGCGTGCTCCTCGCCCGCGCGCTCTACAAGCGGCCGGCGATCCTCGTTCTCGACGAAGCGACCAGTCATCTCGACGTGAGACGCGAGCGTCTCGTCGGGGCGTCGATCGGCGCGCTCGCCATGACGCGGATCATCGTCGCGCATCGGCCGCACACCGCCGCGACCGCGGACCGGATCGTCGTGCTCGATCGGGGCCGAATCGTCAGGCAGACGCGCGTACGCCCGGCCGCGCGGCCTTCCGCCCGGCCGGCGGACGGCGCGCTCGACGACGCGGCGCTCGCGGTGCTCGCGTCGACGGGCTGCTGACCCGCGGGAGCCCCCTTGCCGGATCCCGAGACGCTCGAACGGCACGTGCTCGGCACGCTCGCGGCCGCCGCCCGCGCGGATCCGAGCGACATCGACAGGGCCACCGTGCTGTCCGATCTGGGGCTCGACTCGCTCACGCTCGTGTCGATGCTCGCGGAGCTCGAGGCCGCGCTCGACCTGGCCCTCACGGACGACGACACGCTCGAGGTCCTCGGTGCGCGAAACGCCGGCGAGCTGGTCGCGGCCGTGTCGCGCATCGCAGGGCGCTCGCCCGGCACCGGAAAGCCGCGCTGATTTCCACGCGAAGCCGCCGGAAAGAGGCGCTGCGCCGGAGGCGGCCGGAACGGTTTAATCGACGCTGCCGATCGGCGCGTTGCTCGCCGCTTGCGGCGGAGCGGCGCTCGCCGGTCTTCGACGAGGCGCCGCGAGCAACGTGTCGGCGGGCTGCCCCGGCGACGGCGGCGCGGAGGCGGCTTCCTTCGGTCCGTCGACAACCACGGAGGGTTACAAATGCGCGATTTGACGATGTCCGAGCTTCATGCGGTTTCCGGAGGCAAGCTCAGCGAGCCCGACGCGGCCGCGATAACGGTTGCGCTGATGGCGATGTCGCCCACGCCGTTGGTCATCGGCGTCGGCGCCCTCGCTCTCCTCTATTATGCGTGGTGTTGAGCACTCGTCGCAACGACGCCGGCGGCCGGCGGCATGGCTCATCGGAAGAGCCATGCCGCCCGCCGCATCCAGCGGCGGGCGGTGTGAGCTGGCGGGATCTCGAAAGGCTGCCGCGGGCCGCCGGCGACGAGTGGCAGGCACGTCGCGGCGGCGGCCGGATCATCGTCGGCAAGCGCGAAGTCGACGCGGCTGTCGCCAAGTGGCATCCGCTCGACCCGCTGTTGATCGCGCGGCCCGGCGGCGGCAGATTCCTTCCGGTGCTCGAGATCCCCGAGTTGCGCGATCCGGCGCGCCGGGGACTCTTGCGGAAGCAGCTCTGGGCGATCGCTGTGCTCGCGGTGCTCGCCTGCGTGTTCGCGATGTCCGCGTATTTCGGCGCCGGGGCGCAGCCGCTGCGCGCGGCCGGCATGGCGCTCGCCGTCGCGGCATTCGCGGCGGCCGACTATCACCTGGTCCTCAAGCGCCTCGAAGCGCTGCGCGAACGCGCGTTGTTCGTGCTCTGGATCACCGAAAAGGCGCGTGTGCACGTGCTCGGCTGGAGCGCGGTGATGATTGCGGCGGGCGCGCTTCAGCTCTATGGAGAGCGCAAAGCAGGCCACGAGGCGCTGGTCCTCGAGTACGGCACGGTCTTCGAGCGGATCCGCGAAGGCGAGATTTGGCGCCTGGTCGTCGGGCCGTTCCTGCACTCGGGGCTCGATCACTGGTTCATGAACTTCGTGATGCTCGTCCTCGGCGGCGCCATCGCCGGTCCGTTGCTCGGCGCCGCCGTCGTCGGCGTCTTTCTCGCCGGGTCCACAGCGGGCGCGCTCACGGTCCTCGCCCTTTCCGAGCCGCTTGGATTCGACGCTTATCTCGGCGTCTCCGCCGGCATCTTCGCGCTCTACGGCTGGTGCGCCGGCGCGGCGGCGCGCGAACCGCACGCGTTTCCGATGCGCTTCGCCGTCACGGCCTTTGCATTCGCCGTGCTGAACGTGCTGATCGCATGGCTCGGCAATCCGAACTCGAGCAACGTCGGGCATTGCGCGGGGCTCCTGTGCGGGCTCGTATGGGGCGCCGCGCTGCCGCCCCGGCCTCGCACCTCCTAGCTGCCGCCGCAGGGGCGCTTCAACCTTCCGCCTTCCTCCCTACTCGCACTTTACTCGCAGCGAATGCGCGAGGGACGTGGGGCGGTGCACCGCTTTCCGAGGCACGCCGTGAACCCATCCTTGGGGGCTCGTCTGCCGCCGTCCTGGCGGCAGACGGC
>DASVDR010000036.1 GCA_036381015.1 Gammaproteobacteria bacterium | reverse complement strand
CGCGGCGGCCTTCGGCGGTACGAGCTGTGCATTGCTCGGTCGGACATCGCCCGCTTCGTGCGGGAGATCGGCATCTTCGGCAACGAGGCCGCGGCGGAGGCCGCGCTGCGAGAATGCGGCGGCGCGGCTTCGAGCGCGGAGGTCGAGCCTTTCCCCGTCCGCGAGGAAGCCGAGCAGCGTGAATTCGCCACGGGCGACATCTACTGGGACCGCATCGAAGCCATTCGCTACAGCGGGCTGAAGCAGGTCTACGACCTTACCGTTCCCGAGCACCACAATTTCGTCGCCGAGGACGTCATCGTTCACAACACGACGTTCGCGATGAACATCGCCGAGAACGCGGCGATCGGTCATCAAGTGCCGACGGCGATCTTCAGCATGGAGATGTCGGCCGAGCAGCTCAGCTTCAGGATGATCGGCTCGATCGGGCGCGTGAACCAGTCCCACCTTCGCACCGGGCGGCTGACCGACGAGGATTGGTCGCGGATCGAGTCCGCGGTGTCGATGATGTCGAATGCGCCGATCTTCATCGACGACAGCGCCGGGCTCACGCCGACCGAGGTGCGCGCTCGGGCGCGACGGCTGAAGCGCGAGCACGGCCTCGGGCTGATCGTCGTGGACTACCTTCAGCTCATGCAGGTCACCGGCACCGTCGAGAACCGGGCGACCGAGATCTCGGAGATCTCGCGGTCGCTGAAGGCTCTCGCGAAGGAGCTCGACGTCCCCGTCATCGCGCTGTCGCAGCTCAATCGCAGCGTCGAGCAGCGGGCGGACAAGAAGCCTGTGATGTCGGACCTTCGCGAATGCGTGACGGGCGACACGCGCGTCTGTCTTGCCGACGGACGGCGGGTACCGATTCGCGACCTGGTCGGCTCGGCGCCGGAGGTTTGGGCGGTGGACCGGAGCGGGCGCCTCAAGCGCGTGGGCGCTTACCAGGTTTGGTGCGTCGGGCGCCGGCCCGTAGTGCGCGTGCGGCTCGCGAGCGGGCGCTCGATCCGCGCGACGGCGGACCATCGGCTGCTTGCCGCGCATGGATGGGTGCCGATCTCCGAGATCGAGCCGGGCGATCGGCTCGCGCTAGCGCGGCGGCTGCCGGAGCCGGCAGTCGTCCTGCGGGACGATCGTTTGCCCGAGCTTTGCGACGATGATCTCTTCTGGGACCCGGTCGTCGCGGTCGAAGACGCGGGTGAGGAGGACGTCTACGACTTGACCGTGCCCGGCGAAGAATCGTGGCTCGCCGACGGCATCGTGAGTCACAACAGCGGTGCGATCGAGCAGGACGCCGACCTGATCGTCTTCATCTACCGGGAGGAGGTCTATGAGCCGGACACTCCGCGGAAAGGCGTCGCCGACATCATCATCGGCAAGCAGCGCAACGGTCCGGTCGGCGAGTTTCACCTGACGTTTCTCGGCGAGTTCACGAAGTTCGAGAATCTCGTGGCCGAGGCGTACGGGGAAGGGGTGTTCTAGCCGCCGGCCCGATCGCCGGGCGGGGCGCCGCGAGGCCGGCAGCGAGCTTCCGCCGCGTCGCCGTCAGTCCATGAAGAAGCCCATCTTCACGCCGGCGAGCTGAATCACGTCGTTGTCCTGGAGCTTGCGGGCCTGCGGGCCGATGCTCATGCCGTTGACGCGCGGGTAGTCCTCGTCCTTGCCGCTTTCGACATGGACAATGAAATACCCTTCCTGACGCCGCGTGATCGCGGCGACTTGCACACCGGGACGCCCGAGCGTCGTGAGCGCCTTCGTCAACGCGAGCTCGCGGCCGGCGAACGAGCCGGAGAGCACTTGCAGCTTCGCGAGCGGCAGCACGGGCACGTGCGCCGGATCGACCTCCTGCGTCGCGGTCGGCGAGAATTCCTTCGCGGGCTTGGCGGCCGACGACGGAACCGCCCGCAGCGACGCGCTCGCGGCCGCCGCCTCCGCGACGCGGGCCGCCTTCGCGACCTGCTTCTCCATGCGGCCGCTGGGCTCGATGACCATCGTTTTCTCGAACTCGTCCTCCGGAGCCTGGTCGGCCCTGTCGTCGACGTACCGCAGCTGGTGATGGCCGACGGTGATCACGTCGCCGTGCTGCAGCGCATGCTTCTTGATCAGCTTGCCGTTGACGTACGTCCCGTTGGTGCTGTTCAGGTCTTCGAGGAACGAGTCGTTCAGGATGTTGATCAGGAGCGAGTGGTGCCCGCTGACGGCCGCGTTATCGATGCGGATGTCGTTGTCCGGCAGCCGGCCAACGGTATAGCGCTCCTTGGTCATGTTGTACTCGGCCAAGGTCTGGCCATCCAAGCTAAGGATCAAACGTGGCATCGCTGTCGTCCCGGTTTACCCAAATAGACTACGAAACTTCCCCAGCAGCCCGGCGTCGGCCGGGAAAGAGTCGATCACGTGAACGAGGCCGACGGAGACGTTGTCGCGCCCGCCGTTGTCGTTCGTCAGCTTGATCAGCTGCTCGGCGATCGTATCCACGTCGGAGTCGAACGTGCTGATCGTCAAATGTATGTCCTCGTCCTCGACCATGTCCGGAAGGCCGTCCGAGCAAAGCAGGAAGTAGTCGCCTCGCTGAACTTCGACCTCCTGCACCTCGACGTCGACCGTGGGCTCGACACCCAGCGCTCGCGTGACGTAGTTGCGGTTCGTCGAGCGCTGCGCCTCCTCCGGCGAATAGAAGCCGCGATCGACGAGCTCCTGGAGCAGCGAGTGATCCATCGTGATCTGCTCGAACTTGTTGCCGCGCAGGCGGTACAGCCGGGAGTCGCCGACGTGCGCGACCGAGACCCGATTGTCGTAGAAGAGGCAGGCCACGAGCGTCGTGCCCATACCCTCGCATTGCGGCTGCGATTGCGCCGTCTGGTTGATGATCTTGTTCGCGCGCGCGACGGCGTCGCGCAGCGCGATGGTTTGGCGCATGTAGCCGGAGGCCGGCTCGATGTCGTTGCGCTTCTCGCGCTTGCATGCGGCGGTGACCATCTCGATGACGGTCTTCACCGCAATGCCGCTCGCGACCTCGCCGGCGTTGTAGCCGCCCATGCCGTCGGCGAGCACCCAGAGCCCGAGCTCCGGCTCCGCGGCGATCGCGTCCTCGTTGTGATCCCGCACTCGGCCGACATCCGTCATCTCGACGTGGGCGAACTTCCCTTTGAGACTCATTGCGGTTTCGGGGATCCGGAAAGCGGTCGGACGTGCCGCGGGGGCGGATCAGGCGAGCCGGGCAGCAAAGCACGGCACGGGACCTGTTTCGGCCCGGGTAAAGGGCATGCGGGAGGCCCGCCGGCCGGGGGCGGCGGGAGCGAACGGAAGCTCTCGAGCACGAGGCTCGGGGACAGCCGGGCGAGGCTCGTCGGCGGACACGAACTTCGGCTTCGTCATGGAGTTTCCCTGGATGGGCAATCGGCCGGTCAGCGGCCGGCACAGCGTAGCATCGAGCGCAAATAAGTCCGTGTGCCCTTTCACGTTTCTCCTTTGACGTGCATGCTCGGCGCGCACGGCGACCGTCCCCGTCACGAGTCCGCGACCCTGCCGGACCGTGCACCACCCGGCCGTTGAAGCGGGCTTCGAAGTCAAACTTGTTCGAGCGCAAATCATACATAATTCTCGCGATTCCGGTTCTTCGAAGTCCATCGGCCTTGACGCACTTCACATTTCCGCCGGTGCGGCGGGCGATCGCCGGCGGGCGAGTTTCCGCTATGCTCCGCGCATGCCGAAACCGAGGTCGACGAAGACGCGATCGAGCTACGTGTGCGAGCAGTGCGGATCGCGACAGCCGAAGTGGCAGGGGCAGTGCCCGGACTGCAATGCGTGGAACACGCTCGTGGAGTCGCCGGCGGGCGAGCGCGCACAGCGCGCGCAGTATGCCGGACGCGTCGAGCTCGCCCGGCTCGACGCGCTCGAGCCGGGCGGCGTCGAGCGCTTGTCGAGCGGTCTCGGCGAGCTCGACCGCGTGCTCGGCGGCGGTCTCGTGCCCGGGTCCGTCGTGCTGATCGGCGGGGACCCGGGAATCGGAAAGTCGACGCTGCTGCTGCGGGCGCTCGCGAATCTGTCGGCCGCGGGCTCCGTCTGCTACGTGACCGGCGAGGAGTCGCTCGATCAGATCGGGATGCGGGCGCGGCGGCTCGGCGTGGATAGCGCGCCGGTCGAGCTCCTCGCCGAGACTTGCGTCGAGGCAGTGCTCGCGCGGCTCGAGGCCGCGCCGCCGGCCGTGCTGGTCATCGATTCGATCCAGACGCTATACACCGACACGCTCGAATCCGCTCCCGGCTCCGTGAGTCAGCTGCGCGAGTGCGCCGCGCAACTCGTGCGGTTCGCGAAAACGCGCACGGTCGCGACATGGCTCGTGGGCCACGTGACGAAGGAGGGAATGCTCGCCGGTCCGCGCGTGCTCGAGCACATGGTGGACACCGTCCTCTACTTCGAAAGCGACGCCGGCAGCCGCTTCCGCGTGATCCGCGCCGTCAAGAATCGCTTCGGCGCGGCCAACGAGCTCGGCTTCTTCGTGATGAGCGAGGACGGCTTCCGCGAGGTGAAAAACCCGTCGGCGATCTTTCTCGCGAAGCGCACCGAGCCCGTTCCCGGCAGCGTCACCCTCGTGACGCGGGAGGGGAGTCGGCCGGTGCTCGTGGAGGTGCAGGCGCTCGTCGATCAGACGCTCTCTGCGCATCCCCGCCGTCTCGCGCAAGGCTTCGATCCGCAGCGGCTCGGGCTGCTGCTCGCCGTGCTGCACCGGCATGGCGGCGTCGCGCTCGGCGAATGCGACGTCTATGCGAACGTCGTCGGCGGGCTTCGCGTGACGGAGACCGCGTCCGATCTCGCCGTCGCCCTGGCCGTGCTGTCGAGCTGCCGCGAGCGTCCGGTGCCGGCCGACCTCGCGGTCTTCGGCGAGATCGGCCTCACGGGGGAAGTCAGGCCGGTGCCGTTCGGGGAGGAGCGGCTGGCCGAAGCCGAGAAGCACGGCTTCGCCCGAGCGCTGATCCCGCGCGGCAACCGTCCGCGCCAGCCGCGCACGATCGAAGTGACTGCCGTCGAGAAGCTCGCCGACGCGCTGCGCTGTGTCTGACACCCTTCAAATTTACGCGAAAAGGTGTCTGACACCTTTTTCGGGAGTCAGCCTTGGGCGGCGCGCAGCTGCGGGGGCTCGTCGGCGTTCGGCGTGAAGACGCGGACCTGCTTGATCGCGTGCTCGGTGGTATTCAGGATTTCGATCGGGTAGTCGTTGACGATCAGGCCGGTGCCGGAGGCGGGGATCGTCTCCAGCTGCTCGATGATCAGGCCGTTCAACGTCTTCGGGCCGTCGGTCGGCAGATTCCAGTTCATCAGGCGGTTCAGCCGCCGAATGTTCGCGCTCGCATCGACGACATAGCTCCGATCGCTCTCGCGCGTGACGCCCACCTCCGACAGCACCGGCTCCGATTCGAGCTCGCCGACGATCTCGCGCAGGAGATCCTCCGTGGTGATCAGGCCCTGCACATCGCCGTACTCGTCCACGACGAACGCGGAGCGGCGCTTCTGCTGCTGAAAGTTCAGCAACTGCTTGTTGAGCGGCGTGCCCTCCGGGACGAAGTAAGCCTCGCGCGTGTACTCGAGCAGCTTCTGCTCCGTGAGCGTGCCTTTCGCGAGCTCTGGCAGAAGCTTCCGCGTGCGGACGACACCGATGATGTTGTCGATGTCGTCGCGGTAGACCGGGAGACGGTCGTGCGGGCTGTGCTGTATGAGCGCGAGATTCTGCTCCCAGGGCCGGTCCAGATCGATGCCGACGATCTCCTGGCGCGGCACCATCACGTCGTCCACGGTGATCGCTTCGAGGTCGAGGATGCTGAGCAGCATGCGCTGGTGCCGGCGCGGCACCATGACGCCGGCCTCGGCGATGACCGTGCGCAGCTCCTCGGCGCTCAACAGATTCGCGGCGATCTGGTCCGCGCGGACGCCGGCGAGGCGGAGCAGCCCGTTCGCGAAGAGGTTGATCAACCAGACGAAGGGGTAGGCCACCTTCAGCAACGGGTAGTAGATCAGAGCGGCCGGCATCGCGATCCGCGAGGGGTGCAGCGCCGCGATCGTCTTCGGCGCCACCTCGGCGAAGATCAGCACGACGAACGTGAGGATCAGCGTGCCGGCGAGCACCGCGCTTTCACCGCCGACCCGCAGCGAGAGCACGGTGACGAGCGCCGCGGCGCCGAGGTTCACGGTATTGTTTCCGAGCAGGATGAGCCCGATCAGACGGTCGGGTCGCTCGAGCAGCTGCTCCGCGAGCTTTGCGGAGCGGTTTCCGGACCGCGCTGCGTGCCGCAACCGATAACGGTTGAGGCTCATCAGAGCCGTTTCAGTACTCGAGAAGAACGCAGAAAGGAGCAGAAGAACGATGAGCAGGCCGGCCAACAGGCCTATAGGGACGTCGTCGTTCAAAAAGGGTGAACCTCCGCTGAGTACGTCGGTCCTAGAGTGACCGAACCGGAAACGGGGTGTCAAGGAGCCGAATACCGCTTTCGGCAAGGGGAAAATCGCCCCCTGCGGGGGGCGCGCAGCGCGGCGCCCGGACCGTCCCGCCTTCGGCCCCGTGCGGCGCCGTGATAGGCTGACCGCCCCGGATCCTGACCTCGACTCACCACCGATGTTCGATACCTTGACCGAGCGCCTGAACGGCGCGCTCCAGCGAGTGACCGGCCGCGGCCGCATCACCGAGGACAACGTTCGCGACACCGTTCGCCAGATCAGGATGGCGCTGCTCGAGGCGGACGTGGCGCTGCCCGTCGTGAAGCGCATCGTCGAGCGCGTACGCCAAAGAGCGCTCGGCGCCGAGGTGGCGCGCAGCCTGAACCCGGGGCAGGCGTTCGTGAAGATCGTGCACGACGAGCTCGTGATCGTGCTCGGCCGGGACCAGACCCCGCTTCGGCCGAAGGGGCGCCCGGCGGTGCTGCTCCTCGTGGGCCTTCAGGGCGCCGGCAAGACGACGACGGCCGGGAAGCTCGCCCGCTGGCTCGCCGAGGGCTCTCCGGGCCAGGTGCTGCTCGTCAGCACCGACGTGCACCGGCCGGCCGCACGCGAGCAGCTCGAGACGATCGCCCGCGAGCTCGGCGCCGGATATTTCCGTCCGGAATCGAACGACGCGCGCCGAATCGCCGCGGACGCCGTGGCCGAGGCGCGGCGGCGAGGTGCGCGCTGGCTGATCGTCGACACCGCGGGACGGCTGCACGTCGACGAGGCAATGATGGCCGAGGTACGCGAGGTGCACGCGGCCGTCGAGCCGTCCGAGACGCTGTTCATCGTCGACGCAATGCTCGGGCAGGACGCGGTGAACTCCGCGAAGGCCTTCCACGACGCCCTGCCGCTAACCGGCGCGATCCTGACCAAGGCGGACGGCGACGCGCGCGGCGGCGCGGCGCTCTCGGTCCGCGAGATCACCGGTGTGCCGATCAAGCTGATCGGCACGGGCGAGAAGCTCGACGCGCTCGAGCCGTTCGTTCCCGAGCGGTTCGCGTCGCGAATCCTCGGAATGGGCGACGTCGTCGGACTCGTCGAGCAGGTCCAGCGGCGGGTCGACCGGGAGAAGGCCGAGCGGGTCGCGGCCAAGGTCAAGAAGGGCCGCGAGCTCGATCTCGAGGACTACAAGGACCAGCTCGAGCAGCTGATCGGGATGGGCGGGCTCGGCGCGCTGCTCGAGAAGCTGCCGGGCGTGAAGCCCGAGGCGCTCGGCGCGGCCGGCTTCGACGACGGGCAGCTGCGGCGCCAGATTGCGCTGATCAACTCGATGACGCGGCGCGAGCGCCGCCACCCGGCGCTGATCGACGGCTCCCGCAAGCGCCGCATCGCGAGCGGCTCCGGGCTCACGGTGCAGGACGTGAACCGCCTGCTGAAGCAGCACCGCCAGCTCGCGAAGACGATGAAGCGCGTGTCGAAGGGCGGCTTCGAGCGGGCTCTCGGCGGCGCGCTGCGGGCCCGGGGGGGGCCGCGGCCGTTCGGCCGGTGAGGGCGCGGTTGAGGGCACGCCAGGCTCGGCGGCCGGCTTCGGGCTTACATTCGGCGCGAAACCAAGTAGAATCCTGCGCCTCAGCGAGCGGTCCCGGCGGCCGCTTTTGATTTTCCGACGCCGCCCACGGACTCGGCCGATCAGGCCGGCCGCGAGCGCTCGGCGCCGCTTCGGGGCTCACGGGGCCTGCCGGCGCCGCAGCGGGCGGCTGGAATCGTCACCTTAGGATTCGAAGCTTATGGTCAGGATACGTTTGTCGCGCGGCGGAGCGACGAAGCGCCCCTTTTATCACATCGTCGTGACCGACCGGCGAAACCGCCGCGACGGACGGTATATCGAGCGCCTCGGCTTCTTCAACCCGATCGCGCAGCCGCCCGAGCGCGAGCTCGAGATCGACCTCGAGCGGACCGACTACTGGGTCAAGCAGGGCGCCCAGATGTCCGAACGGGTGGCGCAGCTCGTCAAGCAGTACCGGAGCTCCGCGGCCGCCTAGCATCACGCGCGGTCCGGGCGTGGGCGGCGCGAAGCGGGTCGACGTGGGCCGCATCAGCGGCCTCTTCGGCGTCAAAGGGTGGGTGAAGGTGCACTCGTATACCGAGCCCCGCGAGAACATCGTCGAGTTCGCCGAGTGGATACTGGAGCACGAAGGTGAATCGCGGCGCGTCGAGGTCGAGGCCGGGCACCGGCACGGGCGCACGGTGGTGGCCAAGCTTCGCGGGATCGACGATCGGGACGCGGCGCGCGGATGGATCGGCGCCGAAATCCAGGTCGAGCGGGCCGCGCTTCCGCCGTGCGCGCCGGGCGAGTACTACTGGGCGGACCTCGAAGGTCTCGAAGTGCGCAACACGCGCGGCGAGCGGCTCGGCGAGGTGGAGCGCCTGATGTCGACCGGGGCGAACGACGTGCTGGTGCTGCGGGGCGGGCGCGATCGGCTCATCCCGTTCGTCGCGGGCTCGGTCGTGCGCGAGGTCGACGTCGAGGGCGGCGTGATCGTCGTCGACTGGGAGCGGGAGTTCTGGGACGAGTGACGTGTACACGATCGGCGTCGTCTCGCTGTTTCCGGAGCTCGTCGAGCCGGTCGCGCGCTGCGGCGTCGTCGGCCGGGCACGGGAGCGGGGGCTGCTCACGGTGGAACATCTGTCGCCCCGTGAATTCGCGTTCGACCGGCATCGGACCGTCGATGATCGGCCCTACGGCGGCGGCCCCGGCATGGTGCTGAAGTACGAGCCGATGCGGGACGCGATCCGCGCGCTTCGGACACGCCTGCCGCCCGGATGTCGCGAGTTCGTGCTGAGCGCGCAGGGCCGGGTGCTGGACCAGCCACTCGTGCAGGAGCTCGCCGCCGCGCCGGGCTTGCTCCTCGTCGCGGGGCGCTACGAGGGGATCGACGAGCGGATCGTCGAGGGCGAGATCGGCGAGGAGCTGTCGCTCGGCGAGTACGTGCTGAGCGGCGGAGAGATCGCCGCGGCGGTCGTGATCGACGCCGTCGCGCGGCTGCTGCCCGGAGTGCTCGGGCACGAGGATTCCTCCGCGGAGGACTCCTACAGCGCGGGGCTCCTCGATTGCCCGCAGTACACGCGGCCGGAGACGGTCGACGGCATGAGCGTGCCGGACGTGCTGCTTCGCGGGGATCACGAGGCCGTGCGCCGCTGGCGTCTGAAGCAATCGCTCGGGCGAACGTGGCAGAGGCGCCCGCGCCTGCTCGAGGAGCGGGGGCTGACGCGCGAGGAGACGGAGTTGCTCGAGGAGTTCAAGCGCGAGGTCGCGCGCCGTACGGCGTAAGATCGATAGGGTGCGCGAGCGGTTCGAAGGAGAGGATGTGGCCATGTCGAAAGTGATTGACGAAATCGAGCGGGAACAGCTGAAGAAGGACGTCCCCCCATTCGCGCCGGGCGACACCGTGGTCGTGCAGGTCCGCGTGTCCGAAGGCGACCGCGAGCGCCTCCAGGCCTATGAAGGCGTCGTGATCGCCAAACGCAATCGCGGGCTGAACTCGTCGTTCACGGTGCGCAAGATCTCGCACGGTGAAGGCGTCGAGAGAGTGTTCCAGACGCACAGCCCCGCAATCGCGGACATCAAGGTCAAGCGGCGCGGCGACGTGCGCCGCGCAAAGCTCTACTACCTGCGCGAGCGCAGCGGCAAGTCCGCGCGGATCAAGGAAAAGGTCTAGAGCGGGCAGGCCGCGTCAGCGAGTCGCGCCGGGGGCCAGCAGCCCGAGCCGGCGCCCCCTCGCCGACGCCGAAGCAGCGTTCGGGATGCGATCGTTTGCCGTATGCGCCGTTGCCGCGCTCGCCGCGAGCGGCTGCAGCGGTCTGGTCGGCTCCATGGCGGCCGAAACGCTCTCGGCGTCGATCCTCAATCAGAGCGACCCCGCGCTGATCGAGCACGGCGCTCCCGCGTACCTTCTGCTGCTCGACGGCATGATCAGCACGCATCCCGACGACGACGCGCTGCTCGCCGCGGGCGCGCAGCTCTATGCCCTTTACGGCTCCCGATTCGTCGCCGACGCCGCGCGGGCGGGCGAGCTCACCGGGAAGGCGCGCCGCTACGGGGCGGAGGCAATGTGCAGCCGCTACGATTGGGCCTGCGACGAGCAGCTGCCCGACTACGACGAATTCACGCGGCAGTTGAGCGACGTCACAAAGGACGACATCGACCTGCTGTACGCTTATGCGGTGAGCTGGCTCAGTAATCTCGAGGCCACGAGCGAGGACATGCGCGCCGTGGCCGAGCTTCCGTGGGTGGAAGCGTGCCTCGAGCGCGTGCTCGAGCTCGACGAGACCTATCAGCACGGCGCGGCGCACGCCTATCTTGGGATCCTGAACGCGCTTCGTCCGCCGGCGCTCGGCGGACGGCCCGAGGTCGCGAAGATGCACTTCGAGCGCGCAATCGAGCTTTCGGGCGGCCGCGATCTTTCCGTGAAGGTAGAATATGCACGCAGATACGCGCGCCTCGTCTTCGACCGGGAGCTGCACGACCGGCTCCTGCACGACGTGCTCGAGGCGCCGACCGAGGCGCCGGGATTGACGCTCTTCAACGCGTTGGCCAAGGAGGAGGCGCGAGAGCTGCTCGAGTCCGCGGAGGAGTACTTCTGATGGTCCAGGCACGAAGCCGGCGGCGCGCGCGCGCCGTTCCGCGGCGGCAGTCGTCGGTCTCGGCGGCCGCGCGCCGCATCGCGAGGCGCGTCTCGACGGCGCTTGCGCTGGCCGCAGTCGGGCTCGGCGCCGCGGGCACGGCGGCGGCCGTCGAGCTCAAGCTGGCGACGGTCGCGCCGGACGGCTCGCATTGGATGCGCGAGATGCGCGCGGCGGCCGCGGAGATCAAGGAACGCACCGACGGCCGCGTCGAGATCCAGTTTTATCCGGGCGGCGTGATGGGCAACGATGCCCAGGTGCTGCGCAAGATCCGCATCGGCCAGCTTCAGGGCGGCGCCTTCACGGCCGGCGGCCTCGCCGAGCGGTACCCCGGGTTGAACCTCTATGGCATACCGCTGCTGTTCCGCTCGCTGGACGAGGTCGACTACGTCCGCAGCCGCATGGACGAGACTCTCCGGCACGGGCTCCTCGAGGCGGGCTTCGTCAGTTTCGGCTTCGTCGAAGGCGGCTTCGCGCACCTGATGGCGAACGAGCCGATCCGCAGCATCGAGGACATGCGGCGCCGGAAGGTCTGGGTGCCGGAGGGCGACCGCATCAGCTTTCTGGCGATGGAGCGGCTCGGCCTCTCGCCCGTCGTGCTGCCCGTCACGGACGTGCTCACCGGGCTGCAGACGGGGCTGCTCGACATCGTCGCCGCGTCGCCGGTCGCCGCGCTCGTCCTCCAGTGGCACACGGCGGTGCGGTACATGACCGATCTGCCGGTTTCGTACTCGATGGGCGTGGTCGCCTTCGATCGCCGCGCGTACTCGCGCCTCGACGCGGCCGACCAACGCATTTTCGCGGAGGTCGTCGGCGACACCGTCCGGCGGCTCGACGAGGCGGCGCGCGAGGACAACCGCCGGGCGCGGGAGGTCCTCGAGAGCTCGGGCGTGGAGATCGTTCGAGTCGAGCAAGCGGGTCTCGACGACATCCGGGCGACGATCCAGTCGCTGTATCCGGAGCTCGAGAGCCGCGCCGACGTGGATGCCGCGCTGCTCGACCGCCTGCTCGGGCTGCTTGCCGAGTACCGCCGGTCGTCGAGCACGGGGAAGTAGGAGCGTGCTCGAGCGGCGCTTCGCCGGACGGAGGCCGTCGTCGAGTCGATCGGAAGGTCGGGCCGGGCATTGAGCCGGCAGTCGCGTCATTCGTGGTGGCGGCGCGCGGGCGAGGTCGGGCGCCATGTCGAGAATGCGCTGCTCGTGCTCTGCCTCGTCGCCCTGATCCTGCTGTCCACCGGCCAGATCGTCCTGCGCGACGTGTTTTCCACCGGTGTCGTCTGGGCCGATGGGCTGACGCGGCTGATCGTGTTGTGGCTCGCGCTCCTCGGCGCGATCGCCGCGAGCCGCGACTGCCGGCACATCGCGATCGACGTCGTCACGCGTCTGCTGCCTCCGCGTCTGCGCGTGGTCGCTTCCGTCGTGCGCAACCTGTTCACGTCGGGCGTGTGCGGCCTCCTCGCATGGTACTCGTGGACCTTCGTGAGTGATTCGCGGGAGTTCGGCGACGAGCTGCTCGGCAACTTGCCCGCTTGGTGGTTTCAGCTGATCCTGCCGGTCGGCTTCGCGCTGATCGCGTACCGCTATCTCCTGCGGGCGCTCGGCTCGGGCCGGGAAGCGGGGTAGGGCGGTGGCTGCGGCCGGCGCTCTCGTGCTCCTCGGACTGCTCGGCGCGCCGCTCTTCGCGCTGATCGCCGCCGGGGCGATGCTCGGCTTCGCGAGCGAGGACGTCGATCTCAGCGTGGTCGCGATCGAGTTCTTCGGCCTCGCCGAGACACCGGTGCTCGTGGCGATCCCGCTGTTCACTTTCGCCGGATTTCTGCTGAGCGAAGGGCGCGCGCCGCATCGCCTCGTGCGCCTGTCTCAGGCGCTGCTCGGATGGCTGCCGGGCGGGCTCGCGATGATCTCGCTCGCCGCGTGCGCGCTCTTCACCGCGTTCACAGGGGCGTCGGGCGTGACGATCATCGCGCTCGGAGCGCTGCTCTTTCCCGCGCTCGTCGAGGCGGGCTACGACACGCGATTCAGCCTCGGCCTAGTGACGGCGTCGGGAAGCCTCGGTCTTCTGTTCGCGCCGTCGCTGCCGCTGATCCTCTACGGCGTCGTGGCCGGCGCGTCGATCGAGGACCTGTTCGTCGCCGGGATCTTGCCCGGCATTCTGATGGTCCTTTTGCTTTGCGCCTACAGCTACTGGCGCAACCGCACGGCCCTCGTGCGGCGCACGGTCTCGTGGAGCGAAGTCGTCGGCGCGGTGGCCGAAGCCAAGTGGGAGCTGCCGTTGCCCGTCGTCGTTCTCGGCGGTATCTACAGCGGCTACTTCGCGGTCTCGGAAGCCGCGGCCGTCACCGTGCTCTACGTGATGATCGTGGAGCTCGTCGTGCTGCGCGAGATACCGTGGCGCGAGCTGCCGCGGATCGTACGCGAATCCATGGTCCTCGTCGGCGCGATTCTGACGATCCTCGGCATGTCGCTGGCCTCGACGAACTACATGATCGACACCGGTGTTCCGCAGCGGCTCTTCGAGCTCAGCAGCCAATTCGTCGCCGGACCGAAGACCTTCCTGCTCGCGCTGCTCGTGTTCTTGCTGATTCTCGGCGCGATCCTCGATATTTTCTCGGCGATCGTGCTCGTGGTGCCGCTGATCGTTCCCGTGGCGCTCCAATACGGCGTGCACCCGATCCACCTCGGCATCGTTTTCCTCGGCGCGATGGAGCTCGGATATCTGACCCCGCCCGTGGGGCTGAACCTCTTCATCGCGAGCCACCGCTTCGACAAGGACATCGTGCAGATCTACTTGGCGACGGTGCCGTTCCTTTTGGTATTGTTGGGTTCAGTCGTGGTCATCACGTACTTGCCGGCCCTGTCGCTCGCCTTGCTGGAGTGACCGCGGAGGAGCGGGAGTCCGGCCGCTCGACCGGCGCCGCTTGCGCGCCGACGAGCGTCCGGCCGCGCGGCGAGCCTCTCGGGCCGGCCGTCTCGAGACGATTTGGGGAGCGCGAAGCGCAATGAGTAACGGGTTTCTCTTCGGACGCGTGCTCGGCACCGCCTGGGCCGTCGTCGACGGCTTCCGCAAGCTGCTGCACCTGTTCCTGCTGCTCCTGATCCTTCTCGTGCTGGCAGCAGGCTTCGCGAGGCGCGCTCCGCCGGTGCCCGAAGCGGCCGCGCTCGTGATCTCGCCCGAGGGCGTGCTCGTGGATCAGCTCTCCGGCGACCCGTTCGAGCGCGCGCTCGCGCGCGCACGCGGTCTGCCGCTCGAGGAGACGCTGCTGAAGGACCTGATCGACGCGGTGCGCGCCGCCAAGGACGACGAGCGCATCAAGGCGCTCGTGCTGGAGCTGGATGGGCTCGCCGAAGCGGGGCTAAGCAAGCTCCAGGAGCTTGCCGAAGAGATCGAGGAGTTCAAGACGAGCGGCAAGCCGGTTTTCGCGATCGGCGACGGCTTCGATCGCGATCAGTACTATCTCGCGGCGCACGCGGACGAAATCTTCATGCATCCGATGGGCTTCGTGCTCATCGACGGCTATAGCCGCTTCCTCCCTTACTACAAAGAAGCGCTCGACAAGCTGTACATCGACTACAACGTGTGGACGGTGGGCGAGTACAAGTCGTTCGTCGAGCCGATCACGCGGAACAGCATGTCTGAGCAAGACAAGGAGGCGACGGCGGCGTTCTTGAACGACCTGTGGTCGGCCTATCAGCAGGACGTCGTCGCTGCGCGCGGTCTGGCCCCCGACGCGCTGCAGCGCTACGCCGACGACGCCGTCACGCTGCTGCGCGGCGCCGGGGGAAACACGGCGCGTCTCGCGGTCGATTACGGGCTGGTCGACGAGCTGCTGCACCGCGACGAGATGCGCGCGAGGATTCGCGAGGCGATCGGCGTCGACGAGGAAGGGGACGCGAGCGACTTTCCGAGCGTGAATCAGGACGCCTACCTCCAGGCCGTCCGGCGCGACGCGCCTCCGGCGCCCGGGCGCAGCCGCGTCGCGGTCGTCGTGCTCTCGGGCATGATTCTCGACGGCACGCAGCCGCCCGGGACGGTCGGCGGCGACTCCACGGCGCAGCTGATTCGCGAGGCCGGCGAAGACGAGGACGTAAAGGCGCTCGTGCTGCGCGTCGACAGCCCCGGCGGCAGCGCGTTCGCGTCCGACGTGATCCTGCGGCAAGTGGAGGTGTTCCAGGAAAGCGGCCGCCCGGTCGTCGTATCGATGGGCAGCGTCGCCGCTTCGGGCGGCTACTGGGTTTCGATGTCGGCGGACGAGATCTGGGCGAGCCCGACGACGTTGACGGGCTCGATCGGTGTCGGCGCCACGCTGCCGACGTTTCAAAACACGCTCGATCGCGTCGGCGTCAACGTCGACGGTATCGGCACCACCGAGCTCTCCGGCCAGTACGACCTCCTGCGCGGCCTCGGCGAGAACGTGAAGCAGCTGATCGGAGAGACGGTGCGCGAGACCTACGAGCAGTTCGTGACGAAGGTATCGATGTATCGCGGGCGCCCGGTCGAGGAGATCGATCGCGTCGCGCGCGGCAGAGTGTGGACGGGGAGCGACGCGTACGACCGCGGCCTCGTCGACAAGCTCGGCGATCTCGACGACGCGATCGCTTCCGCGGCCGAGCTTGCCGGGCTCGAGGAAGGCCGGTACGACGTGGAGTACTACGAGCCGCGGATCGGGCTCGCCGAGCGCTTCGCGCTCGGGCTGGTCGAAACCGGCGCGCCGGTCATCGAAGCCTTGGACTTGACGCTGTGGCCGCGGCCGGTGCAGAAGCTGATCGAGCGGGCCGAGGCGCCGCTCGAGTTCCTCTCGACGTTGAACGACCCGCGCAGCCTCTATGCCTACTGCTTCTGCGACGTGCGCTGAAATGCGGACCGTCCGTTCAGTCGAAGGTGGCGCGACGTGACGGCGGGCATCTCGGGCGCGGTGAAGGCTGACGGGGCCGAGGCGCTGCGCATCGACCGCTGGCTCTGGTGCGCGCGCTTCTATAAGACCCGCAGCCTCGCGGCGCAGGCCGTGAAAGGGGGGCACGTTCGGGTGAACGGCCAGCGGGCGAAGCCGGCCCGCGAGGTCAGAGTCGGCGACATCCTCTCGATCACGAAGGACGACCTGGAGCGGGAGGTGACCGTCGCCGGCATTCCGAGCCGGCGCGGGCCGGCCCCGGAGGCCGCGCGCTGCTACGTCGAAACGGCGGAGTCGATCGCTCGGGGGCAAGAAGCGGCCGAGCGCCGCTCGATCGACCGCTTGCTTGGGCGATCGCCCACGCCGGGTCGTCCGGACAAGCGCACGCGCCGTCTGATCCGCGCCCAGCGTTCCGGCGAGCCCTGAGCTCCAGAGTCATAGCCGCAAGAGGCGTGGTCCGCGAGCTGCGCCCCCCGGCTCGAGCTCTGCCGGCCGCCGCACGCTTTTTCTACGGCTCGTGTCCGCCCCGCGATCCGGTGCGCGATCGCCCAACGTCGCGGTAGAGGAGGCGGCATCGGGAGCG
This sequence comes from Gammaproteobacteria bacterium, assembly GCA_036381015.1. NCBI lineage: Bacteria > Pseudomonadati > Pseudomonadota > Gammaproteobacteria > Gammaproteobacteria bacterium. The sequence continues at coordinate 27,282 of DASVDR010000036.1, read as the reverse complement.
GCCCACCCCGGCCCAGGTTTCGGCCTCGCTCTCTACGGCCACGACGCCCGCCGTCGGCAGGTCGTCGAGGCCGCCGAGGTCGGGCAGCAGCCGGTTCGCGAGATCCGTGAGCCCGGGGTTGTGCCCGACCAGCAGCGCCTCGGGGAGGCGGTCGTCGAGCGCGTGGACGATCGCGAGAAGGTCGTCCGGCGACGCCAGATAGAGCGCCGGCTCCACGCGCACGGCATCGGAGCAGCCAAGCACGCCCGCCACGATTCGCGCGGTGGACTTCGCGCGCACTGCGTGGCTCGTCAGGATCAGCGCCGGGCGCGCGCCGCGCGCCGCAAGGCGCTCCGCGATCGCCGGTGCGTCGCGCTCGCCGCGCGCGGAGAGCGGCCTTTCGAGGTCGGCGAGCCCGTCGTCCCGGTGGCTCGACTTCGCATGCCGCAGCAGCGTCAGCCGCTTCATCCCGCCGAGCGGAGCGCGCCGCCGAGGCGCGTCACATCAGGCCGGCTTCGAGCCGGGCCTCTTCCGACATCATCGAGGCGTTCCACGGCGGATCGAACACGAGCTCGACGTCCGCGCGCTCGACGGTGGGGATCAGCTCGATCTTCTCGCGCACGTCGGCGGCGAGAATGTCGCCCATCCCGCACCCCGGCGCCGTCAGCGTCATCTTGATGCGGACGATCCGCCCGCCGTTCTCGGTGCGCTCGATCCCGCACTCGTAGACGAGACCGAGGTCCACGATGTTGATCGGAATCTCGGGATCGAAGCAGGTGCGAAGCTGACTCCACACGACGGCCTCGACGTCGCTCTCGGTGGCGTTCTCCGGAATTTCGGGCGCCTGCAGCGGCTCCTTGCCGATCGCGTCGGCATCGATGCCCGCGATGCGGAAGAGGTTGCCTTCGATGTAGATGGTGAAGCTGCCGCCGAGCGCCTGCGTCAGAAAGCCGAACGTGCCGGCCGGCAGCATCACCTTCTCGCCGGCCGGGATCAGGACGGCCTCGCAGTCGCGCGAGAACGTGACCGGTTCATTGTGTCCGAAATACATGACTCACTCGGTGGATATCTGCTGGGCGGAGCCAGCGAGCGCGGCTTTCAGCGCGTGCCATGCGAGGCTTGCGCACTTCACGCGCGTCGGATACTCGCGAACGCCCGCGAGTGCCGCGAGCTTGTCGAGATCCTCGAGCGAAGCTTCGCCGTTTCCGGTCAGCATTTCGTGGATTGCGCCGAACAAGCTCATCGACTCCTCGACGGAAGCGCCCTTCACGCGGTCGGTCATCAGCGACGACGATGCGATCGAGATCGCGCATCCGGTCCCCTTGAACTTGATGTCGTCGATTCGATCGCCGTCGAGCTTCACGTACAGCGTCATCTTGTCTCCGCAGAGCGGATTGACGCCTTCGACGACGCGGTCCGCGTCCTCGATCTCGCCGAAATTGCGGGGATCGCGGTTGTGGTCGAGGATGACCTCGCGATACAGCTCCTTGAGCTCGTTCACGCAAAAATCTCCAAAGCGCGGCGCAGGCCGACGACGAGCCGGTCGACGTCGTCCCGGTTGTTGTACAGAGCGAACGAGGCGCGCGCAGTGGCCGGAACGCCGAAGCGCTCCATCACCGGCATCGCACAGTGATGGCCGGTGCGGATCGCGACGCCCTCGCTGTCGACGATCGTGCCCACGTCGTGCGCGTGGATCCCGGGGAGCACGAAGGAGAGCACGCCCGCCTTGTGCTCCGCCGTGCCGATCACGCGGGCGCCGAGCTCGAGCACCTTCTCGGTGGCGTACTCGAGCAGGCGGCTCTCGTGAGCTGCGACCGCGGCGAAGTCGATGCCGGAGAGAAAATCCACGGCGGCGCCGAGCGCGACCGCGCCCGTGATGTTCGGCGTGCCGGCCTCGAACTTGTAGGGCAGGGCATTGTAGAGCGTCTTGTCGAAGCTCACCGAGAGGATCATCTCTCCGCCGCCCTGGTACGGGGGCATCCGGTCGAGCAGCTCGCGCTTGCCGTACAGCACGCCGATGCCGGTCGGCGCGAACATCTTGTGGCCGGAGAACGCGTAGAAATCGCAGTCGAGCGCCTGCACGTCGACCCGCATATGCGGCACGGCCTGCGCCCCGTCGACGAGGACCACGGCGCCGGCCGCGTGGGCTCGCTCGATCAGGCGCCGCACCGGGTTGACCGTGCCCAGCGCGTTCGAGACGTGGCCAACGGCCACGATCTTCGTGCGCTCCGTGAGCAGCCGGTCGAACGCGTCGAGGTCGAGCTCGCCACGCTCGGTAATCGGCGCCGGGACGAGCCGGGCGCCGACACGCTCGCACACGAGCTGCCACGGAATGATGTTCGAGTGGTGCTCCATGTGCGTGATCAGCACCTCGTCGCCGGCACCGAGGAGGCTTGCGCCGAGGCTCGCGGCGACGAGGTTGATCGATTCCGTGGTGCCGCGTGTATAGACGATCTCGTCGGTTCCCGACGCGTTGATGTACGCGCGAATCTTGTCGCGGGCGGCCTCGAACGTTTCCGTGGCGCGCTCGCTGAGCGCGTGCACGCCGCGGTGCACGTTCGCATGGTTCGAGCGCTGCTGCCGGAGCATCGCGTCGAGGACGGGCTGCGGGCACTGCGACGACGCGGCGTTGTCGAGGTACACGAGCGGCTTGCCGTGCACGTGCTGGCGGAGCGCGGGAAAGCGCTCCCGAAGCGAGGCGATGTCACTGACTGCGCCGGCGTGCTCCGGCCGTGCGGCGGTGGCGCTCATCCGAGATCCTCCCATCCATGGTCCGGCAGCTGGCCGGCGACTTTGCGCGCGGCGCGTTCTCGCAGCCGCTCCGGCTCGATGCGCCGCAGCAGCGCGTTCGCGAATGCGAACGTGAGCAGACCGCGCGCCGCATCCTCCGGCAGCCCGCGGCTGCGCAGGTAGAAGAGCTGCTCCGCATCGAGCTCGCCTACGGTGGCGCCGTGGCTGCACTTCACGTCGTCAGCATAGATCTCGAGCTCCGGCTTCGTATCGATCTCGGCCTGGTCGGCGAGCAGCAGGTTGTCGCTGCTCTGGCGGGCGTCGATGCGCTGCGCTCCGGGCCGCACGATGACCTTGCCGTTGAAGACGCCGCGGCCGTTGCGGCCCGCGATGCCGCGAAAGGCCGTGGCGCTCGTCGTGTGCTCGGCGGCATGGTCGATCCGGATGTGCTCGTCGATGTGCTGGCCCGACGACGCAAGGAAAATGCCGAAGACGTCCGCGCTCGCGCCCGGCTCGGCGAGCCGGAGGTCGATGTCGTTACGCGCGAGCCGGGCGCCGAGATCGACGTAGCCGACCTGCAGGCACGAATCCTTCGCGAGCTCGGCCGCGAGCAGCGACGTGTGGAAGACCTCCGCGCCGTGCTCCTGAAGGCGATGGAGCGACAGGCGCGAGCCTTCGGCCTGCACGACGTCGAGGACCAGGTTCAGCCAATTCGGCGACGCGCCGGAGTCGAGACAATGCACGACGATGGCGAGCGACGCGTTCGGGCCGAGTTCGATCGAGAGGCGGACGTGCTGGGCGAGCTCGTGCGCGGCGCCGCCGGCCAGGAAGATTTCGAGCGGCGAGTCGATCGCGCTTCCCGCCGCGACGCGGACCGCGACGCCGTCCCGGGCGAAGGCACGGTTGAGCTGAGCGAGCGGATGCGCGTCGAGCCGGCCTGCGCGGCCCGGAGACGTGAGACGGTCTCCGTCGGCGCCGAGCGCCGCGATCTCGAGGCCGCCGCCGTGAAGGCGAGAGAGCGCGCGGTCCAGCCGGCCGTCGACGAAGACGACACGCCGCCCGGCGCCCGCTTCGGGTACGGCCTCGGCCAGCGCCGTTTCGACCGCCTTGCGTCCGGAATCGGCCGCCGGAGGCGGGGCGGGAGCGAAGCGCCCGGACGCGATCGGCTTCAGATCCGTGTACTTCCACGCCTCGTCGCGGCGCGTCGGAAAGCCGTGCCCGAGGAATGCATCGAGCGCCGCGCGGCGCTGCTCTACAGAGCCCGGCAGCCCGTGGCGCTGGCTTTCGAACTGCATTTCGAGAACGTTCGCGCTCACGATGCTGCCGCCTCGGCTTGGACCCAGTCGTAGCCGCGCGCGTCGAGCTCCCGCGCGAGCGTGCGATCGCCGGACTTCACGATCCGACCGCCTGCGAGCACGTGGACGAAGTCCGGCACGACGAGCTCGAGCAGCCGCTCGTAGTGAGTCACGAGCACCATCGAGCGATCCGGGCCGCGGAGGCTGTTGATTCCGGACGCGACGACCTTCAGCGCGTCGACGTCGAGACCGGAATCCGTCTCGTCGAGCAGCGCGAGCCGCGGCTCGAGCATGAGCATCTGGAGAATCTCGTTGCGTTTCTTCTCGCCGCCTGAGAAGCCTTCGTTCACGCTGCGATGCAGGAAGTCGCGCGACATCTGCATCAGCTCGAGCTTCGCGTTGATCAGCTTCATGAACTCGAATGCGTCGATCTGCGGCTCTCCGCGGGCTTTGCGCTGGGCGTTGAGCGCGGCCTTCAGAAGGTACGCGTTGTTCACGCCCGGAATCTCGATCGGGTACTGAAAGGCGAGGAACACGCCTTCCCGGGCGCGGTCCTCCGGCGACATCGCGAGCAAGTCCTTGCCGTCGAGCTCCACGCTGCCCGCCGTGACCGTGTAGTCCTCGCGCCCGGCGAGAACCTGGGCGAGCGTGCTCTTCCCGGAGCCGTTGGGCCCCATGATCGCGTGCACTTCGCCGGTGCCGACGTCGAGATCGAGCCCTTTCAGGATCGGCCGCGCGTCGACCTCCACTCGCAAATTCCTTATTCGCAGCATCCGAATCCCTCCGCGTGCCTGCGCTCCGTGTCCGCCGAGTGCGTGTCCGGGACCGAACGGACGCAATGCATGTCCGGTACCCTCGACCGAGACGGCACCATCAGCCGACCGCTCCTTCGAGGCTGACGTTCAACAGGTTCTGGGCTTCGACGGCGAATTCCATCGGGAGCTCCTTGAAGACCTCCCGGCAGAAGCCGTTCACGATCATGTTGACGGCGTCTTCCTCCGAGAGACCGCGCTGGCGGCAGTAGAAGAGCTGGTCCTCGCTGATTTTCGACGTCGTGGCTTCGTGCTCGACCCGTGCCGTGCGCTCCCGCGATTCGATGTACGGGAACGTGTGGGCGCCGCAGCGATCGCCGATCAGCAGCGAGTCGCACTGCGTGTGGTTCCGCGCGCCCTTCGCCGTCGGCATCACCCGGACGAGGCCCCGATACGCGTTCTGCCCGTGGCCGGCCGAGATGCCTTTCGAGACGATCGTGCTGCGCGTGTTGCGCCCGATGTGGATCATCTTCGTCCCGGTATCCGCCTGCTGGTAGTTGTTCGTCACGGCCACGGAGTAGAACTCGCCGACCGAGCTATCGCCGCGCAGCACGCAGCTCGGGTACTTCCACGTGATCGCCGACCCCGTCTCCACTTGCGTCCACGAGATCTTCGAATTCGCGCCGCGGCACTCGCCGCGCTTCGTGACGAAGTTGTAAATGCCGCCCTTGCCTTCCTCGTCGCCCGGATACCAGTTCTGCACCGTCGAGTACTTGATCGAGGCGTTGTCGAGCGCGACGAGCTCGACGACGGCCGCGTGGAGCTGGTTCTCGTCGCGCATCGGCGCAGTGCAGCCTTCGAGATAGCTGACGTATGCGCCTTCGTCGGCGATGATCAGCGTGCGCTCGAACTGCCCGGTGTTCGCCGCGTTGATCCTGAAATACGTCGAAAGCTCCATCGGGCAGCGCACGCCTTTCGGCACATAGACGAACGAGCCGTCGGTGAACACGGCCGAGTTCAGCGTGGCGAAGAAGTTGTCCCGATACGGGACGACGCTGCCGAGATACTTCCGCACGAGCTCCGGATGGCTGCGCACGGCCTCGGACATCGAGCAGAAGATCACGCCGGCTTCGGCGAGCTTTTCCTTGAACGTGGTTGCGACCGAGACGCTGTCGAAGACCGCATCCACGGCGACCCCCGCGAGCTTCGCGCGCTCGTGCAGCGGAATGCCGAGCTTGTCGTAAGTCTCGAGGAGCTTTGGATCGACCTCGTCGAGGCTCTTCGGCGCATCGGCCCGCCGCTTCGGCGCCGAGTAGTACGAGATCGACTGATAGTCGGCCGGCGTGTACTTCACGTGCGCCCACGTCGGCTCCTGCATCGTGAGCCAGTGACGGTAGGCCTTCAGGCGCCACTCGGTCAGCCACGCCGGCTCGTCCTTCTTCAGCGAGAGGATGCGGATCACGTCCTCGTCGAGGCCGGGCGGGAGCGTGTCCTGCTCGATGTCCGTGACGAAGCCGTGCCGGTATTTCCGCCGAACGAGCTCGTTCAGTTCCTTCGATTCCGTTGCCATCCGATTCCTTTCCTAGGGAAGCGCCGCGGACTTCCGAATTCGCTGCGCCAATGCGGGCGCCGGGAGCGGGTCGTCCGAAGTCTCGAGGTCGGCGAGCGTGACCGATTCGAGCGCCAGGCGGATGCTTCGATTGATCCGCTGCCAAGCCGCGCCGACCCGGCAGTGCCCCTCGAGATCGCACGCGCCGACGGCGGAGCTGCACGCGGTGATCGCGACCGGCCCCTCGAGCGCGTCCAGAATCTCGGCGGCGGTGATCGACTCCGGCGAGCGGGCGAGGGCGTAACCGCCCTGAACCCCCCTGACGGAGACGACGAGGCCCGCATGCACGAGCAGCTTCAGCAGCTTGCTGACCGTGGCCTGCCCGAGCCGCGTCGCCTCGGCGACGGCGCCGCAAGTGGATAGGCCGCCCTCGTTCGCCGCCAACTGCGCGAGGACCAGCGTCCCGTAGTCCGTGAGCTTGCTCATTCGCAGCATGGGTCACCCGCTCGCCGTCCCGATATAGGACCATTTTAGTGCTATTTGGTGCGCCGGGAAACCGGGGATCAGGCAGGATCGAGGAGGAACGCGGCGCCCGCCGGCGCGGGCTCGAGGATCGCGCTACGCGCGGGAGGCGCGCGGTGTCCGCTGCCGATACGTCACCCGGAATGCCTGCGGAGCGCGTCCTCGCGCTGCTCCTCGGGCAGGTACTCGATCAGCTCCTCTAGCCGCGCGTTCAGCCGGGCCCGCTCCACCTCGTGCGCGTCGGGCAGCTCGAGCGCCATACGCAGCTGATTGATCGCGAGCGGGAGGTTGCCGACGGAGACGTAGTACTCGCCCATATAGTAATGGGCGTTCAACGCGTCGCCCTCGGCGTTTGCGGCACGGGCGATCAGCCGGATCTGAGCCGGTGTCGGCGGGACGTTGTTCAGCAGATCGAGCAGCAGATCGTGCGCCTCTCCGGGCTTCCCCGCTTCGAGGAGCGCCTCGGCATAGCTGATCGTGAGCGGAACGTTGCGCGGGAAGAGGCGGATCGCGTCCGCGTAGACCGCGAGCGCCTGCTCCATCGATCCGCTGGCCGCAAGCGCCTCGCCGCGGCCGATCCGGTAAGCGATGACGCCCGGGGCCTCGCCGGCGAGCTCACGAAACATGCGCTCCGCCTCGTCGTTGCGGCCGGCCTGCGCGAGGGCGAGCGCACGCCCGTAACGGTTGGCGGCCGAGTCCGGATCGGGCTTCGTCTCGAACACGTCGAGAGCCGCCGCGGCGCTCGGCGCGCTCAGCACCTGGACCCGCGCCTTCGCGAGCTCGTAGCTGACGCTGCTCGTGACGCGGCGCTGCGGGAGTTGCCGCGCGCGGGCGCGCGCCTCGGCGATGCGCTGCGCGGTCACCGGGTGCGTCTGCAGGATCGCGGGCACGGCCTGTCGGGAGATCCCGTAGCGCTTCGACAGCTTCTCGAAGAACGTGGCCATCGCGTTCGGGTCGAAGCCGGCCTTCGAGAGCACCTCGATGCCGACGCGGTCGGCCTCGGCCTCGTTCGCGCGCGTGAAGTTGATTTGCCGCTGAAGGGCGGCGGCCTGCGAAGCGGACACGACGCCCGCCAACGCGTCGCCCGGCATGTCGCTGGCCGCGCCGAGCAGGATCGCCGCGAGCATCGCGGCCATCGAGACGATGCTCGTGCGCTGCGAGTCGTAGAGCGAGCGGGCAATGTGCCGCTGGGTGACGTGCGAGACCTCGTGAGCGAGGACTCCGGCGAGCTCGCTTTCGTTCTCGCTCGCGAGGATCAGCCCCGTGTGCACTCCGACGTAGCCGCCGGGGAGCGCGAAGGCGTTGATGCTGTCGTCGTCGACGACGAAGAAGCGGAAGCGGTAATCTCCGTCGTTCGCGTGGCTCGCGATCTGCGATCCGATCGACTGGACATACTCGGTGAGCAGCGGATCGTCGACGACGACGCCGGCGTTGCGCAGCTCCAGCATGACCGAGCGCCCGAGCTGGCCCTCGCGGCTCTTGTTCAACACGGCGTCGGCGGGCGTGCCGAAATCGGGCAGCTCGTCCGCCCATGCGCAAGGGACGATCGCCTGCGCGACCATCACGAGCAGACACAAGCCTCTTTTCATCGCGCCCTCCGGACCCGCGCCGGCGCCCGCGCGGATCATACGGTTATAAAGACAGCGCGGCCCGTAAAACGTTCTCGACGTGGCCCTTGACCTTCACTTTGCGCCACTCCTCGCGCAGGACGCCGTCGGCGTCGATCAGGAACGTGCTCCGCTCGACGCCGAGGTACTTCTTCCCGTACATGTTCTTCTCGCGGATCACGTCGAACAGCTTGCAAAGCTTTTCTTCCGGATCCGAGATCAGGTCGAACGACAGGCCGTACTTCTGCTTGAACTTCTCGTGGGACTCCAGGCTGTCGCGCGAGACGCCGAATACCTCGATTCCGCTGCCGCGGAACTCCTCGTACCGGTCCCGGAAATCCTGGCCCTCCGCAGTGCAGCCCGGCGTATCGTCCTTCGGATAGAAATAGAGGACGTAGGGGCGGCCGGCCAGATCCTTCGAAGACACGGTCCTGCCGCCCGTGGCCTGCGCGCGAAACTGCGGAACCTTCTTGCCGACCTCGGCTTTCGCCATCTCGTTGCTCTTGCCTTAGCAGCGTGCCCGCGCGATCACGAATGCTTCACCGGCTCCATGATTGCGTCGACGTTCAGCTGATCACAGAAATCCATGAACTCTTCGCGAAGGGCGGAGATGTGGATCGAGGCGGGAATATTGATGTACATCTGCACCGAGAACATCGGCGTCTCGGTCTGCGACGCGACGTAGCTGCGCGCGGACAGCTCGCCGATCTCCACCTGCCGAGTGGCGAAGAAGCCGCTCAGGCTGTGCACGATGCCGGGCTGGTCGAGGCCGACGACGTCGACCGCGTACGGGAGCAGCTCTTTTCCGAAGTGCCGAGGCTCGGTCCGCCGGAACTTCATCGTCAGCCCGTTGCTGCTCGCGAAGCGCTCGAGGTCGCGCTCGAGGCGGCTGATGGTATGCCAGTTGCCGGCGACGAGCAGGAGCATCCCGAAATCGGACCCGAGCGCGGTCATCCGGCTTTCCTTGATGTTGCCTCCGCAATCCAGAATCGTGCGCGTGAGATCCTGAACGACGGCCGTCGGATCGCCGCCCACGGCGGATATGACCAACAGTTGCTGCATTTAAGACGTCAATCCCGGTCGACGGTTTGGGCCGGACCAGTGTACCCCGAAGTTGTGGGCGCGCAATGGCAAGTTGCCTGTCCCGGCGGCCGCCAGTACTATCCTCGCCTTTCTATCCGATTGGGCGGGCGATGTTTTCAGGCAGCATGGCGGCGCTGGTCACGCCGATGGACGAGGGCGGCGCGCTGGACTACACCTCCCTCCAGACCCTCGTGGACTTCCATGTCGATGCCGGCACGGAGGCGTTGGTGATCGCCGGCACCACGGGCGAGTCGCCGACGTTGACGCGCGGCGAGCACGTCGAGCTCCTCGAGCGCAGCTGCGAAGCGGCCGACGGGCGCATTCCGATCATCGCCGGCACCGGGTCGAACTCCACTGCCCAGACCCTCGCGCTGTCCCGCACGGTCGACCGGCTGCCGCTCGCGGGGCTCATGATCGTGACGCCGTATTACAACAAGCCGACCCAGGAGGGGATGTTCCGCCACTTCTCCGCGGTCGCCGACGCCGTCTCGCATCCGCTCATCCTGTACAACGTGCCGAGCCGCACGGGCGTCGATTTGAAACCCGCCACGGTCGGGCGGCTCGCCGCCCATCCGAACATCGCGGGCATCAAGGAGGCCACCGCGGAACTCGATCGAATCGAGATACTCAGAGACGCATGCGGGGACGAGTTTTCGTTGCTGAGCGGCGACGATTCCACCGCGGCGGAGTTCATGTTGCAGGGCGGTCAGGGCGTGATATCGGTGACGGCCAACGTAGCCCCGGCGCAGATGCGGCGCCTCTGCGATGCGGCGCGCGCCGGCGACCGGGCGAAGGCGGAGGAGATCGATGCCGGCCTGCGGGCGCTGCACCGCGACCTGTTCGTCGAGAGCAACCCGATCCCGGTGAAGTGGGCCGTGCGCCAAATGGGCTTGATCGGCCCCGGCATCCGGCTTCCGCTCACGCCGCTTGCCGACCAATACCACGAAACCGTTCGCGCAGCGATGGAGGCCGCAGGGGTCCGAGTCGAGACCGGCTGACTGATGCGACGCGCGCTGGCGGGAGTTTTGACATCGCTGCTGCTCGCCGGGTGCGCCGGCGACAACGGCTTGCGGTGCGAGGACACGGAGCGTTACCAGAACGCGGAGTCCGTCGGCCCGATTCGGGTGCCGGACGATCTGTCCGTGCCGGACGAGAGCGAGGCGCTGCGCATCCCGCCGGCGCCCTCCGATGCGCTCGAGGCGGAACGCGACCCGGCGTCCTGTCTCGAGGACCCGCCGGACTTCTTCGAAGGCGAGCTCGGCGCCCGAGCGCCCGATTGAGCCGTCACTCGCGGCCGAGCTGGTCGGCCCACGGCCGAACGTCCGCCTTCAGCACGCGCTCGATGTAGCCGAGCGCATCCTCGTGGTGCCGGCGTTCGATCGCCGCGCAGCAATCGGAAGGGACGCCGATTCGGTAGCCGCGCATGTACGCGTCGATCGCCGTGAACATCACGCAGCGGTCGGTCGTCAGCCCGGCGAGAATCAGATCGGACACCTCGAGGTGCTCGAGGAGCAGCGACAGCGGCGTGCCGAAGAAGCCGGACTGATGCGGCTTCAGCACGTGATAGTCCCGGGCATCCGGCACGAGCTTGCGGATGACCGGCGCTCCCTTCACTCCGCTTTCGAGGGAGCTCTCGACCAGCAGGTCGAAGTTCGACTGCCAGCGGGAGAAGTTGTCGTTCACGTAGATCGTCGGCACGTTGCGCAAGTAGGTAGCGTCCTTCAGCGCGACGATGCAGTCGGCCATCTCGAGGGCGGACGGCAGCAACTGATCGCCGCCGTCGAACTCGAGAGCGTTGATCACGTCGATCAGCAGCAGCGCTTTTCGCGCTTTACCCGGTCCGCGTTCGCGCAAGCCTTCGGGCATCGTCGGCCTCCCAATGGGGTCGATGCGCGACGAGCAAGTTGTGTGCCAGGGCCAGGCCGGCGCCGGGCCGGCTTGCGCCGCCGCTCCCGGCGGCAATAGGGCGCGCCGGCGCCCCTGCGGCGACAGGGGCTGCGCCGACGCTCCCGGCGGCGACAGGTATACTATCCAGTCACCGTTCACGGCCCGTCATGAGCTCGAATCCCAACGATGTCTTGATCCGGCGCCCCGCCGGCTTCGAATGGTCCGCGCTGAAATCGCTCGCTCCGCATCTGTGGCCAGCGAGCAGCGTCGCGATGCGCGCGCGCGTCGCGCTCGCGCTCGCGTTCCTCGCCGGCGCCAAGATCGCGACGGTCTACGTCCCGATCCTGTTCAAGGAGATGGTCGATCTCTTCGCGAACCCCGGGAACGCGGCCCTGACGTTACCGGTCGCGCTGCTGGTCGGCTACGCGCTTCTCAGGATCGCATCGAGCGGGTTCCAGGAGCTGCGCGACGCGGTGTTCGCGAAGGTCGCGCAGCGCGCCATTCGCACCGTCGCGCTGCGCACGTTCCGGCACCTGCACGCGCTGTCGCTCAGGTTCCACCTCGAGCGTCAGACGGGCGGCTTGTCGCGCGCGATCGAGCGGGGGACGAACGGCATCGACTCCCTGCTCTGGTTCGTGCTCTTCAACATTCTGCCCACGCTGATCGAGGTCGCGCTCGTCTGCGGCATCCTGTGGGCGTTCTTCGACGTGTGGTACGCGGTCGTCACGTTCGGTTTCGTCGCGGCCTATGTCGCTTACACGCTCGTCGTGACCGAATGGCGGCTCAAATACCGGCGGAGGATGAACGAAACGGACCAGGAGGCGAACACGCGTGCGATCGACAGCCTTCTGAATTACGAGACGGTGAAGTACTTCGGCAACGAGGACTACGAGGCCAAGCGCTACGACCAGTCGCTCGAGCGCTACGAGCGGGCTTCCGTGCTGAGCCGCACCTCGCTGTCGCTGCTGAACATCGGCCAGGCCGTGATCATCGGCACGGGCCTCGGTGCGCTGATGACGATGGCCGGGCGGGGCGTGATCGCTGGGACGATGTCCGTGGGCGACTTCGTGCTCGTCAACACGTATCTGATCCAGCTCTACATTCCGCTCAACTTCCTCGGCTTCGTCTATCGCGAGATCAAGCAGGCGCTGACCGACATGGAGGCCATGTTCAGCCTGCTCGAGGTCCACGCGGAGATCCAGGATTCGCCCGACGCGCGGCCCCTCGCGCCCGGGCCGGGCACGGTGGAGTTCGACCAGGTCTCCTTCGCGTACGATCCGCGCAGGCCGATCCTGAAGGATGTTTCGTTTCGCGTGCCGGCCGGGCACCGCGTGGCGATCGTCGGGGCGAGCGGAGCGGGAAAATCGACGATCTCCAGGCTGCTGTTCCGCTTCTACGACGTCAACGAAGGCGCCATCCGGATCGACGGACAGGACTTGCGCACCGTAACGCAGGCGAGCGTGCGCGCGGCGATCGGGATCGTGCCGCAGGATACGGTGCTGTTCAACGACACCGTCTATTACAACATCGAGTACGGCCGGCCCGGCGCGAGCCCCGCGGAGGTTGAACAGGCCGCGCGGCACGCCGCGATTCACGACTTCATCATGTCGTCGCCGGACGGCTACCGGACGCTCGTGGGTGAGCGCGGCCTCAAGCTTTCCGGCGGCGAGAAGCAGCGGATCGCGATCGCGCGCACGATTCTGAAGCAGCCGCGGATTCTGCTGTTCGACGAAGCCACGTCTGCGCTCGACAGCCGCACCGAGCAGGAGATCCAGCGCGCGCTGCGCGAGGTCTCCCGCGGCCGCACCACGCTCGTGATCGCGCATCGGCTGTCGACGATCGTCGATTGCGACGAGATCATCGTGCTGCACGACGGCAGAATCGTCGAGCGCGGCAAGCACGCGGACCTGCTGCTCGAGAACGGGCATTACGCAGCGATGTGGCGCCGGCAGCAGGACGGGCGGGACGACGAGGAGGAGTGGGAAGGCGCCGCGCCGATCGTCGACCGGCCGGTTGCCGACGCGGCCGTCGGCGCCGATTATTGAGCGCATGGCGGGCGGGGCGGCGTGATGACGATCGAGCCCGCTTCCGCCGAGCGCCTCTGCTTCAAGACCGAGGGCATCACGAAGGTCTACGGCAGCGGCGCAGGCGCCGTGCATGCCCTGCGCGGTGTGGACCTCGAGCTGCCCGAGCGGGAGCTGGTCGTGCTGCTCGGGGCGTCCGGCAGCGGCAAGTCGACGCTCTTGAACATCCTCGGCGGGCTCGACCGCCCGACGGCCGGGCGGCTGTTCTTTCGTGACCGAGAGCTCACGCACGCCACGCAGCGCGAGCTCACGATGTACCGCCGGCAGCACGTCGGCTTCGTGTTCCAGTTCTACAACCTGATGGCGAGCCTCACGGCCCGCGAGAACGTCGCGCTCGTCACCGAGATCGCCGAGGAGCCCATGCCGCCCGAGGAGGCGCTCGCGCTCGTCGGCCTCGAGAAGCGCCTCGATCACTTTCCTTCCCAGCTCTCGGGCGGCGAGCAGCAGCGGGTCGCGATCGCTCGCGCGATCGCGAAGCGGCCGTCGGTGCTGCTGTGCGACGAGCCGACCGGCGCGCTCGACAGCGCCACGGGCGTCCGCGTGCTCGAGGCGCTGAAGAACGTCAACGAGGCGATGCACGCGACGACGCTCCTGATCACGCACAATGCGGCCGTTGCGGATATGGCGGATCGCGTGATCACCTTCTCGGACGGCCAAGTGCGGGAGCAGCGCCGGAACGCGCAGCGCAAGGAGCCCGCGGAGCTCTCGTGGTGAGGCGGCTGCGTTTCCCGGCGTGGATGGCGTCGCTCGATCGCAAGCTCGTCAGGGATCTGCTCGGCATGCGCGGCCAGGCGCTCGCGATCGCCTTCGTGATCGCGGGCGGCGTCGCCGTGCATCTCGTTGCATCCGGGATGCTGTCCTCGCTCTCGGAAACGCGCCGCGCGTACTACGAGCGCTACCGGTTCGCGGACATCTGGGCGCCCGTCGTGCGCGCGCCGAACGCGTTGCTCGGTGAGATCCGGGCGATCGAAGGCGTGCAGGCCGCGGAGACCCGGGTGCGCGCGCCGGCCCTGTTCGACATGCCCGGCATGGAGGAGCCCGCGACCGGGGAAATCTTCTCGCTGCCGGAAAGCGGCGAGCCTTCGGTGAACCAGATCTACCTGCTGCGCGGGCGGCTGCCGCAGCCCGGGCGCCGCGACGAGGCCGTGGTGCTCGACAGCTTCGCCGCGGCGCACGACCTCTCGATCGGCGACCGCGTGCCGGCCACGATCTACGGCGGCCGCGAGAATCTCACGGTCGTCGGCATCGCGCTGTCGCCGGAGCACGTGTACGCGATCGCGCCCGGGCAGCTCGTTCCCGACGACCGGCTCTACGGCGTGCTGTGGATGGAGCGCGACGCGCTCGCCGAGGCGGTGAACCAGGAAGGCGCCTTCAACGAGGCCGTCGTGCGGCTCGACTACGGCGCGAACGAGCGCGCGGTGATCGCGGCGCTCGACATGCTGCTCGAGCCGTACGGCGCGGCCGGCGCATACGGCCGCGACGAGCAGATTTCCGACGCCTTCATCTCGAGCGAGATCGACCAGCTCCGCACGATGGGCAGCGTGCTCCCGCCGATCTTTCTCGCCGTCGCGGCGTTTCTCGTCAACGTCGTGATATCGCGACTGATCGCGACCGAGCGCACGGAGATCGGGCTCATGAAGGCGTTCGGCTACTCCGACGCCGCGGTCGTCCTGCACTACATGAAGCTCGTCGGCATCGTTGCCGCGGTCGGGCTCGCGATCGGCAGCGGGCTCGGGATCTACCTCGGGCGGCAGCTCGCTTCGCTCTACACGAACTACTACCGCTTCCCGCTCTTCCTGTTCGAGACCGACCCGCGGGGATACGCGTTCGTCGCCGGCGTCACGGTGGCCGCGGTCGCGGGCGGCGCCGTGCTCGCCGTTCGGCGCGCGGCGACGATCGCGCCGGCCGAGGCGATGGCCGCTCCGCCGCCGCCCGACTACTCGAAAGCGCTCGGCGCGCGCGTCACGGCGCTCCGCGTGCTGGATCAGCAGACGCGGATGATCCTGCGCCAGATCGTGCGCTTCCCGCTTCGCGCGGCCTTCACGTGCGTCGGCGTCGCGGTCTCGGGTGCGCTTCTGATCGGCACGTTGTTTTTCACGGATGCCGTCGCGGAGATGATCGCCGTTTACTTCAACGTCGCGAATCGTCACGACGTGCAGGTGAGCTTCGTCGAGCCGCGCGCGCGCTCGGCCTATTTCGAGCTGCTCCGCGCCCCCGGCGTTCTCGGCGGCGAACCCTACCGCGCCGTGCCGGTGCGGCTGCGCCACGGGCAATTCGAGGAGCGGGCGTCGCTCGTCGGCATGCCGCTCGACGGGACGTTGTCGCGGATGATCGACACGCGCCGCAACGCCGTCGTGCCGCCGCCCGGCGGCCTCGTCCTGTCGCGCGATCTCGCCGACAAGCTCGGCATCGACGCCGGCGAGACGCTCGTCGTGGAGGTCACGGAGGGCCGACGGCCGGTCCTCGAGGTGCCGGTCTCCGCCGTCACGACGACCTTCATCGGATCGGGCGCCCGGATGCTGATCGACGATCTCAACCGGCTCCTGCACGAAGGGCCGGTGGTCTCCGGCGGATATCTGATGGTCGACGACGCCGCGACGGAGGCGCTCTACGCGGAGCTCAAGGCGATGCCCGACGTCTCGAGCGTGGCGCTCCAGCGCATCGCGCAGCGCAACTTCACGGAGATCATGGACCAGAACATCGGGCTCTCGATCTCGATCTACACGGCGTTCGCCGCGCTGATCGCGATCGGGGTCGTGTACAACAGCGTGCGGATCGCGTTCGCCGAGCGCCAGCACGAGCTCGCGTCGCTGCGCGTGCTCGGCTTCACGCGGACCGAGGTCTCCTATATTTTGCTCGGCGAGATCGCGTTTCTGACGCTGCTCGCGCTCCCGATCGGTGCGGCGCTCGGCACGGGCCTCGCCTGGTCGCTCGCGCAGGCGATGAGCTCGGACCTGTTTCGCCTGCCGTTCGTGATCGAGCCGGCGACCTACGGGTATGCCGGCCTCGTGGTCATCGTCGTCACGGCGGTCTCCGGCCTGCTGGTCCGGCGCCGGCTCGACCGGATGGATCTCGTCTCCGTCCTGAAGAGCCGCGACTGAGATGCAGCGGAACGAGCGAATCGAGGACACGGGATGAAGCCGAGATTCCGTACGCTGTTCTGGGGCGCCGCGGCCGCGGTCGTCGTGGTTCTGATCGCGCTCGCGTTCCGGCCGCAGCCGGTCGCCGTGGACGTCGCGGAGACGTGGAGCGGCCCGATGCTCGTGACCGTCCGTGACGAGGGCCGGACGCGGGTGCGCAACGAGTACGTCGTCTCGGCGCCGGTCGCGGGCAAGCTGCAGCGCGTCGCGCTCAAGCCCGGGGCGCACGTGCACGCCGGGGACGTCGTGGCGCGCATCGAGCCGAGCGCGCCGGCGTTCGTGGATGCCCGCACGCAGGCCGAGCTCCGCGCGGCCGCCGACGCGGCTGCCGCGGCGTTATCCGTGGCGCGCGCGGAGCTCGAGCGCGCCGAAGCCGAGGCGCGGTTCGCGCGCACCGACCTCGAGCGCGTCCGCAACCTCCGCTCGGAGGATCTCGCGGCCCCCGATGCCCTCGATCGCGCAGAGCTCCGCGCGCGGGTGGCGGAGACCGCACTCGCCCGCGCGCAGGACACGCTCGAGCTGCGCGAGGCGGAGCTCGAAGCGGCGCGGGCCCGCCTGATTCAGCCGGGCGACACCGACGAGGCGGCCGCCGTAGTCGAGGTTCGAGCGCCGATCTCCGGCCGCGTGCTGCGGGTCGCGCACGAGAGCGCCGGCGTGATCGCGGCCGGCAGTGAGATCCTGACGCTCGGCGATCCGGCCGATCTCGAGGTCGTCGTCGAGATGCTGTCGACGGACGCGGTGCAGGTGGAGCCCGGCGACGACGTGATCCTCGAGGATTTCGGCGGCGGCGAACCGCTTCGCGGGCGCGTGCGCCTCGTCGAGCCTTACGGCTTCACGAAAATCTCGGCGCTCGGCGTCGAGGAGCAGCGCGTGAACGTCATCGTCGATCTGGTGAGCCCTCCGTCCGAATGGGCGATGCTCGGCCACGGTTATCGCGTCGAGGCCGCGGTCGTCGTATGGTCGGAGGAGGGCGTCGTGCAGGCGCCCGTCGGGGCGCTGTTCCGGAGCCGCGAAGAATGGGCGGTGTTCCGCGTCGACGGCGACGTGGCGCGCCTCACGCCGGTCGCGGTCGGGCGCGACAACGGTCGGACGGTTCAGATCCTCTCGGGAATCGAGGCCGGGGAGCGCGTCGTACTGTATCCGGGAGAGCTGATCGCAGACGGCGTTCGGGTGCGGCCGCGCGAGTGATGCCCGCGGAGACGACGCCGGGCGCGTCCGCGCGTCACTGCTCGCTCCACCACGCCGTGAACTCGTCGAAATCGATCGATCCGTCGTGATCCGAATCGATCGAGTCGAAGCCGACCCGCGCCTCCTCGAGCCCTCCGGCCGCATCGAGCGCGGCCAGCATGTTCACGAATTCCTCGAACTCGATCCGGCCGTCGGCGTTCGAGTCGTTGTACTCGAAGTTTTCCCTGAGCTCCTCGAGCTCCTCGGGCGTCAAAGGCATCTCGACTCCTCGATCGCTTGCGGCACACGCCGGCGCCGGTCCCGCTGCCCTGCCGGCATTGTAAAACGGCGCGTATGCGCTCGTCGCGAGCGCCCCACGGCTCCGCTCACAGCAGCCCGATCCACTGCCACCAGACGAGCTCGAGCGGCAGGAGCACGACGAACGTGATCGCGGTCATCCACAGGAGCATGCGCGTGCCGTCGCGCAGCGAGACGCCGCCGAGCGCGATGCCGACCAGCACCGGCGAGGCCTGATACGGCAGGATCACGTTCGAGAAGCCCGCGACCTGCGTCATCAGCACCGTGTCCACCGGCAGCCCCGAGAGCGCGGCCAGCTCTCCGGCGAGCGGGCCGAGCACGACCGGAACGCCGGGGTTCGTGACGAGCAGCCCGAGCACCGCCGAGCAGACCGTCAGCACGTAGGCGTTCGGGCCGTCGGCGCCGGGCGAAAGCGGGAGCACGCCGGTCAGCCATGCACCGCCCTTCGCGGCGAGCCCGGTCTCGGCGATCACGGCCCCGAGGCCGAGCACGGCAGCGACGTAGAGGGCGGAGGCGTAGTCGATCTTCTCGCTCAACGCGTTCCGCGGCGTGAAGTCGAAACCGGGCACGAGGAGGAGCACGGCGGCCGCGAGCGCCGTCCATGCCGGTGCAACGCCGTGCCACGGATCCGTCATCCACAGCGCGAGCGCGGCCGCGAGCAGCGCGGCAAGCCGGATCTCGCGGCGCGTCATCGGCGGCCCGTCCGGCTCGGCGGGACGCGCCTCCGGAGAATCGGCGAACAGCAGCCGAGCGACGAGCACGATCGCGACGGTTCGCAGCAGGCCCATGACCGGGAAATGCGCGAGGAGATACTCCGCATAGCCGAATTGAACGCCGTAAAGGTTGTCGGCGGCGCCGGCCAGCACGAGATTCGGGACGAGCGCCGTCAAGATCGCGCCCGACGGCAGAAACGCGACGCAGGTCGCGACCATCACCATGCCCGCTCGGCCCGGGCGTCCCGGCCCGAACCCGTAACGCTCCGCCATCGCGAGCACGATCGGCGTCATCGTCAGCACCCGGCCCATGCTGGACGGCATCAGGAACGCGAGCAGCGTGGCCGCGAGCGCGACGCCTGCGAGCACGGCGAGGTACGACCCGCCGATCGCCGCGGCGCTCGCTCGTGCGATGCGCTCCCCGAGCCCGGTATGGCGTACGGCGACGCCGATCACGATGCCGCCGAACACGAGCCAGAACGCAGGCGCGGCGAAGCCCGAGAACACGACCTCCGGCGGCTGCACGCCGAGGAGCATCGCGAGGAGGAAGAAGAGCAGCGCCGTGACGCCGATCGGCAGGGCGCCGGTGGCCCAAGCCGTGATCGTGACGAGAGTCAGCAGCGCCGCGCGGAACTGCGGCTCCGCCCACCCCTCGGGCGCGGGGAGCGCGAGCGCCGCAGCGGCGCCGATGCAGACTGCGATAGCGGCGTGCGTCCTCCCGATCGGGACGCGCGACACCCGCCCGGACGGCCCGGGCACCCGCTCGACCGACACCGTGCGTGCCGCCGACGGCTCAGCCGGCCCCGAAGCGCGGAGTCATGCGGCAGCGCAGCGGCGAACGGCTACCGTTGGGGCTCGTACGGCCTCGAGGCCGACTCGATGATCGCCTGGAGCGTGGGCACGTCCTCCACCTCCGGCGCGTGCAGCTTGAAGCTGCTCACGTACGCGTAAATGTGCCGCGCTTCCTCGTCGCTCAACGCGCTCTCGGGATAGTTCGGCATCCGGGTGGACGGCAACAGCGGCGCCTGATCGCCGCGAAGCCGAAGGTACGTGATGAACGCGTCGACGTCGGCGATGATCGGGCTGTTCGTGGCGACCAGGTCTCGAACGCCGGTTTCGCCGTTGAAGCCGTGGCAGCCGTAGCACCCGTGCTCGTAGAAAAGCTGCTTGCCGATCTCGGGATCGGGGGCACCGCTCTGCGCGAGGGCGGGGAGGACGGCACCGACGTACGCTGCAGCGCCGGCGGCGGCGAGCAGGCCGAGGACTCTCGAGCTCGATTTCATCGTTCTTTCGTTCTTCCTGTGAATGTCTCGGTGGCGTGTTCGGCCGTCAGCGCGGCTGTGTGATCACGTCGATCAGGTATGGCTCGCCGCGCTTCACCGACTCGACCCCGCGGCGCAGCGCGGCCGCGAGCTGCGACGGATCCTCGATCGGCCCCTCGCTCGCCATGCCGTAGCCCTGGGCCATCTTCGCGTAATCGATGAACGGGTCGCGAAGCGTGGTGCCGATGTGCGCGCGGTCGGTGCCGCGGCCGCGTACTCCGGCCATGAACTCGAGGAACATGAGCTCCTGATGCCATGCGCGGTTGTTGTGCATGATCGTCAGCATCGGCAGTCGGTGGTGCACCGCGGTCCACAGCGAGCCGGGCGCGTAATTGAGGTCGCCGTCGGTCTGCACGTTCACGACGATCCTATTGCGATGCTTCGCCGCGAGCGCCGCGCCGGTGCAGGCGCCGAGGCCGTAGCCCATTCCGCCCGCGCCTTGGCCGCCGAGGTAGCTGTACGGCCGGTTGTGCTCCCAGAGCTCGCGATGATGTCCGCCCGAGAAGTTGCTCGGGGAGGCGAGGCACCAGTCCTCGTTCATCAGGAGCGGCCAAAGCTCGGCGTAGATCCGCGCCGTGCTGACGGGGCTTGCGTTCCAGCCTTGCCGCTTCTCCTCGACCGCCTGCGTCACCGCGCGCACGTACGCCTCGGCGTTCGCCGTCGCGTGGCGCGCGGTGCGCTCTTCGACCGTGCGGCGCTGCCCGGCAGTGATCGCGCGGGTGGCCTCCGCGATGATCGCGTCGAGGCTCGCCTCGGCGTCCGCGTCGATGCGCCGGCCGATCTCCGGCTCCCGCCCGCGCCGGGCGTTCGGCGGCGCGTCGCTGCGCAGGCCGCCGAAGCCGATGCCCATCGCGTCGCGGGCGGCGTACACCGAGGCGATCGCCGGTCCGACCAGCGCAACGTCGGCCGGACCCGTCTCGAGCCCGAGCGTGTAGTCGTAGTCGGTGTCGGCGCCCGGCCCGCAGAGCGGGTGCCGCTGCGGGAAGCTCATCGGCCCGCGGGTCGCGCTCGTGCCGACGCATGCGCCGACCAGCTCGGCGAGCGCGACGGCTTTCGCGACACCGTCCGGCGTGCGCAGCCGACCGACCTCGAGCCGCGGATTGCGGGCCTCGAGGAGGGCGCGCGCGATCTCGCGTGCCGTGCCGGTGTCGATGCCTGTGATCTGCGGCGGCCGATAGGCCGGCACCTGCAAGTCGCCGGCTTCCTCCTTCTGGAGCTCGATGTCGAGGACGACGAGCGCGGGGCCCGTGGGCGGCGTGATCGCCTGCCGGTACGCTTCCTGAAGGGCTTCGAGCGACTCCGCGAGCGTCTTCGGCTGGGCATCCCACTTCGTGTAGCTGCGCACCATCGCGGCCATGTCGTTCGCCGTGTGCGCCTGGATGAAGCCGTCGTCGCGGCCGGCGAGCAGCAGCATCGGGGTGCCCGCGTAGTAGGCCTGGTAGATCGCCATCGACGCGTGCTGAACGCCGATCGTGCCGTGCAGCAGCGCGCACATCGGGCGGCCTTCGGCCTTCGCGTAGCCGTTCGCCATGTCGACGGCCGACTCCTCGTGGAGCGCCGTGATGAACTCCGGCATCGTATTCGGCGGATTGCCGTAGTTGACGATCGATTCCTGCAGGCCTTCGAAGCTCGACCCGGGGTTCGATGCCACGTACTCGATGCCGAGGCCCTTCAGCGTCTCGACCATCAGATCCGACCCCGGCCGAACGACCGCCCGTGCCGAGCCCGCGGGCGGACGCACGTTGCCGGCGTCGCGATTCACCTGCTCGGCGGATGGCGCCGGAACGGCCGGCGAGCCGTCGGCGGAGCGCGTCTGCGCCTGCGCGCCGACGTTGACCGCGAGCGCCGCGGCACCCGTGGCCGTGCCCATCAAGAACGCGCGCCGGCCTACCCGCAGCGCTTCACGGCCGTCGCCGTCCGCCGTACGCGTGTGGATTCCCTCGTTATCCGGTGCGATGCCGTGTGTCGATTTCTTCGTTGCCAACTTGGTGCCTCCCCGATTGCCGGCCGTTTTTTGCGCCGTTCGGACTCCACACCGGAGCGCGTCGTCTCCGAGGCGAGTCGGCGATAGTTTCGCACCCGACGCAGGGCAGGGCCACCGTTTCGTGAGCACGGCCGGCTCCGCCGGTCCCGTTCCGCCCGGGCGGAGCGTCAAGATCGGGGGCCGCCCGCCGCCGGCGGCGGCCCCCGGCCCGCGTTACGACGTCGTCGACGCGAGCACTGCGTCCTTCTTGGCTCTGAGGAACTGCTCGAACGTCTTCAGCGCAGGATTCAGCTTCCGCGTCTCCTCGACGCTCCGGGCGCCGAGCACCGCGCTCTCGAAGTCACGGTAGACCTGGAACATGTTTCCGAGCTCGTCGGCTCCGGGGAAGCCGAAGGCGCGGTAGGCGTCCGGCTCGACCGCGTTGTACTTCACGGGCCCGATGCCGAGAACGTCCGAAATCGTGCGGCACATCTGCTCGAGCGTCAGCGCCTCGCCCATGATGCCGACTCTCTTGCCGGCATACGTGTCGCCCGCCTTGAAAATGCCGTAAGCGACCGGACCGATATCGTCGGCGGAGATACCGGCGAGCTTCGCGTTCCCCATCGGCAGCGTCCACGCGTACTGGCCGTCCTCGCCTTTCTTCGGGCCCAGCCCGAACATGTAGAAGTTGTCCCAATAGAACGACGCGAGCAGATACGTGACCGGAAGCCCTGAGAAGTACGCATCGGCTTCCGCTTTCGCGTCGAAGTGCGGCACGCGGTACTTCTCCTGGAGCATCGGCATCCGCTTGTCGTCCGGCGACATCAGCTTGCGGGTGTCCTCGAGGGTGGACCAGATGACGTGCCGCGCGCCCGCGGCCTTGGCCGCATCGGCCGCGTTCTTCGCTTGCGCCTTCTCCTTCTCGCCCGAGAAGTGCTCCCAGAAGTTCGTGACGACGAAGACGCCGTGCGCGCCGGCGAACGCCCGCTTCAAGCTGTCGACGTCGTCGAGGTCGGCCGCGACGACCTCGGCCCCACCGTCCGCGAGGACCTTGGCTTGGTCCTTGCTCGGATCGCGCGTGATCGCACGGCAGGCGAAGCCGCCCGAGGGATCCGCGAGAATCGCGCGACAGAGCCCTCCGCCCTGGGCACCCGTCGAACCCACTACTGCAATGATTTTCTTGTCGGCCATGTGCTTCCCTCTGTGAAACGGCTGCGTTGAAAAGAAGGTAGGATAAACGTTCTTCGCGCGGCGCTGCAGCCGTGCGGGGGCTCGCTTCTCCAATCGATGCCTGCCGGGGAGGGGCCGCCCGGCATCCCCGTCGTCGGTGCGAAACGCATGAACGTGCTCTGGCAATGCCCGCCGAACGCCGCTGCCGCGCTCGTGCTCGCGCACGGCGCGGGTGCCGGCATGCGCCACCGTAACATGCAGGCCATCGCCGATGCGTTCGCCCGGCAAGGGATCGCCACGCTGCGCTTCGATTTCCCGTTCATCGAGGCCGGGCGCAAGCGCGTCGACTCGCCGGCCGTCGCGGTCGAGCGGATTCTCGCGGCGTTCGCCGAGGCGCGCGAGCGCACTGAGCTTCCGCTTTGGGCCGGCGGCCACTCGTTCGGCGGACGGATGGCCTCCCACGCGGTCGCCGACGCGGGGCTCGATGCTCGCGGGCTCGTGTTTTGCGCGTTTCCGCTGCATGCACCGGGGCGTCCCGGCGTGGAACGGGCGGCGCACCTCGCGCGAATCGCCCGTCCGATGCTGTTTCTCTCCGGAACGCGCGACGCGCTCGCAAGCCGCGATCTGCTCGAGCGCGTCGTCGCGGGCTTGCCGCGCGCCGAGCTGCACTGGCTCGACACGGCCGATCACGGATACCGGGTGCTGCGGCGGGAGCGCGGAGGGGCCGAGGACGTGTTCGACGAGATGGCGCGGGCCGCACGGCGCTTCGTCGACCGCTACGCTTGAGCGGCAGCCGGTCGTCGGCCGGCCGGGCGCGACGCAGATCCGTGATCGTCCGCGCGGCTGCGGGTATGTTAGCGTGCCCGAACCGAGCGCGGCCGGGATCGGGCCATGCCGGAGCTCGCGCCGCGTCGAGGCTTCCGGCCTGCCCCGATGCCCGCGCCGGCGACGGGCGCGTCCGCGCCGCGTCGACGGCGGCGCTCACGTGAAGGAAGGGACTCGAATGTTTCCGATCCGCGACGACAATCCGCACATCCTGACCCCGTATGCCACGTACGCGATCATCGCGCTCAACGTCGCGGCATGGGTACTGCTGCAGGGGATGGGCACGGAGCCCGCATTGTCGGCGTCCGTGTGCCGGCTCGGCCTGATCCCCGGCGAGCTGCTCGGCAACGTGATGCCCGGCACGCGCCTGCAGGTCGGAGCGAATCTGTATTGCGTGCTCGGAGACTCGTCCAGCTGGTACACGGTGCTCACGTCGATGTTCATGCACGGCGGCTGGCTGCACATCATCGGCAACATGTGGTTCCTCTGGATCTTCGGCAACAACGTCGAGGATTCGATGGGCCACGTCCGCTTCGTGGTCTTCTATCTGCTGAGCGGGCTCGCCGCAGCCGCCGCGCAGGTGCTCGCCGACTCCGACTCCGTGATCCCGATGGTCGGCGCATCGGGCGCGATCGGCGGCGTGATGGGCGCGTACATCCTGCTTTACCCGCGCGTTCACGTGCACATGCTCGTCTTTCTCGGCTTCTTCGTCACGACCGTCGCCGTGCCGGCGTTTCTGATGCTCGGGTATTGGCTTCTGATCCAGCTGCTCAGCGGGTTCGGGTCGATCGGGGCCGAGGGCGGCGGCGTGGCCTTTTGGGCGCACGTCGGCGGTTTCGTCGCAGGTGCGGTGCTCGTGCTGGTGTTTCGCGACCCGCGCCTCGTCGCCCGGCACCCGTACCATGGATGGAAGAGCCGGTCGCCGACGCGGTCCTGGCACCGGCTCGACCGTTACTGACCCAGGCGTGCGGTTCACCGTGTGACGGGGCGCGGGACGAGCACCGGCCCGGCCGCGCGCGCCTTCCCGGGTCCGAGCGCCCGCTCCGCGGCGGCCGCGGAACCTCTTGACAGCCTTGGAATCGCCCCTATATTGGCGTGGCACTCTCCGAGCGAGAGTGCTAACAGTTGTAATTAACCAATACTAATCAGCAACTTGGTGCTTTCAGGAGGGTTGCCACAAATGAAGATCCGTCCTTTGCACGACCGGCTGGTCGTGAAGCGCGTGGAAGACACACGAACGTCGCCGGGCGGAATCGTCATTCCGGATACGGCCGCCGAGAAGCCGAGCCGTGGTGAAGTCATCGCCGTCGGCAAAGGCAAGATCCTCGACTCGGGCGAGGTGCGCCCGCTCGACGTGAAAGCCGGCGACCAGGTGCTGTTCGGCAAGTACTCGGGCAACGAGGTCAAGGTCGACGGCGAAGAGCTGATCGTCCTTCGCGAAGACGACGTCCTCGGCGTGTTCGAGAAGTGATTCTGGTTTCCGTGATTGCGAGAAGAGGGAAGAGCAATGGCCGCTAAGCAACTCGTGTTCGCGCAGCAAGCGCGCGAGGAGATGTTGAAGGGCGTCAACATCCTGGCGAACGCCGTGAAGGAGACGCTCGGCCCGAAGGGCCGCAACGTGCTGATCGAGAAGAGCTGGGGCGCGCCGACAGTCACGAAGGACGGTGTCACGGTGGCGAAAGAGATCCAGCTCGAGGACAAGTTCCAGAACATCGGCGCGCAGATGGTGAAGGAGGTCGCGTCGAAGACTTCCGATACCGCGGGTGACGGCACGACGACGGCCACGGTGCTCGCGCAGGCGATCTTTCGCGAGGGCCTGAAGGCCGCCTCGGCCGGGATGGATCCGATGGATGTCAAGCGCGGTATCGACAAGGCGGCGGCCGCGGCGGTCGCGGAGCTGAAGAAGCTGTCGAAGCCGTGCACGGACCGCAAGGCGATCGCCCAGGTCGGCACGATCTCGGCGAACGCCGACGAGTCGATCGGCAACATCATCGCCGACGCGATGGACAAGGTCGGCCGCGAGGGCGTGATCACTGTCGAGGAGGGCTCCGGCATCGAGAACGAGCTCGAGCTCGTCGAGGGCATGCAGTTCGACCGCGGGTATCTCTCGCCGTATTTCATCAACAACAAGGAGACGATGTCGGCGGAGCTCGAGAACCCGTACATCCTGCTCCACGACAAGAAGATCTCGAGCATCCGCGATCTCCTGCCGGTGCTCGAGGCCGTGGCGAAGGCCGGAAAGCCGCTGATGATCATCGCCGAGGACATCGAGGGCGAGGCGCTCGCGACGCTCGTCGTGAACAACCTGCGCGGCATTCTGAAGACGGCCGCCGCGAAGGCGCCGGGCTTCGGCGATCACCGCAAGGCCATGCTTCAGGACATCGCGATCCTGACCGGCGGTAAGGTGATCTCGGAGGAGGTGGGCCTGAGCCTCGAGAAGGTGCAGCTCGCGGATCTGGGCACGGCGAAGCGCGTCCGCGTCGGCAAGGAGGAGACGACGATCGTCGACGGCGGCGGTGAGAAGAGCGCGATCGAGGGCCGCATCAAGGAGCTGAAGCAGCAGATCGAGGAGACGACGTCCGATTACGATCGCGAGAAGCTCGAGGAGCGCGTCGCGAAGCTCGCGGGCGGCGTCGCCGTGGTCAAGGTCGGCGCGGCCACCGAGGTCGAGATGAAGGAGAAGAAGGCCCGCGTCGAGGATGCGCTGCACGCGACCCGCGCGGCGGTCGAGGAAGGCATCGTTCCGGGCGGCGGCGTGGCGCTGATCCGGGCGCAGAAGGCGATCGACTCGGTGCAGGTCGACAACGAGGACCAGCGCGCCGGCGTGCGCATTCTGTACCGGGCGGTGGAGGAGCCGTTGCGCCAGATCGTGCGTAACGGCGGCGGCGAGCCGGCCGTGGTGCTCGCGAAGGTCAAGGAAGGCAACGGCGCGTTCGGCTTCAACGCGGCGAACGAGACCTACGGCGACCTCGTCGAGATGGGCATCATCGACCCGACGAAGGTCACGCGGATGGCGCTCCAGAACGCGGTGTCCGTCGCGGGCCTGCTCCTGACCGCGGAAGCGGCGATCACGGAGATTCCGGAGGAGAAGAAGAAGTCCGCGGCGCCCGCCGGCGCCCCCGAGGACATGGACGACTTCTGATCGAAGGAACGATCCGGAGAGGCGGGCCCGCCCC
>DASVDR010000035.1 GCA_036381015.1 Gammaproteobacteria bacterium | reverse complement strand
TGTAGTCCGTCGGCCGCATCGCCACGCCGAAACCGGCGGCGACGGCCTCCTGGCCGAGACCGAGATGGCTCGTGCCCTTGATGAGGTTCTGCATGAAGAGGTCGTACGCGCGCTTCTCGAGATAGCGGCACTCGAGCATCGTGCGATAGAGCTTCAGCCGAGTCTCGGGACTCAGCGTCCCGTGCGGCTCCCTGAAGGACGCCGCCGGGTTCGTCGTTTGTACGTCCACTTGGATCGTCGCCTTGTCGTTGTTGGAAATCGGGGCCTGATACGTGCTTGTCGGCTGCGGCCGCCGCGCAGCTCGTGCTCTACCTAGTACGCATTCGCGACGGGCAGCTCCTCGGCCGGGAACAGCGTGATGACGCGGCAGCCCTTGTCCGTCACGACGACCTCTTCCTCGATGCGGGCCGCCGAGAAGCCGTCCTTCGCCGGGCAGTAGGTCTCGAGCGCGAAGACCATGCCTTCCTTGATCTCCATCGGGTTGTCGCTCACGAGCCGGCTGATGATCGGCCGCTCGTGCAGCGCGACGCCGAGGCCATGGCCGAACTGGAGGCCGAAGCACTCCATCTCGCTCGAGAAGCCGAACTCCTGCGCCTTCGGCCAGACCTTCGCGACCTCGTCGGTGCCGACGCCGGGCTTGATCACGTTGATCGACGCGTCGATCCACTCGCGGGCCTTCTTGTAGGCATCACGCTGCGCGTCGTTCGCGCGGCCGACGTTGATCGTGCGGTAATAGCACGTGCGGTAGCCCATGTAGGCTTGGATCACGTCGAAGAAGGTCTGATCGCCGGGGCGGATCAGCCGGTCCGTGAAGTTGTGCGGGTGCGGGCTGCAGCGCTCGCCGGCGACCGCGTTGATGGCCTCGACGTCGTCCGAGCCCATCTCGAAGAGCATCTTCGTGGCGCGGGCGACGATGTCGTTCTCGCGCACGCCCGGTTTCAGCTCCTCGTAGATCATCTGATACACCGCGTCGACCATCGACGCCGCGACGTTCAGCAGCATGATCTCGTCACGGCTCTTGATCTCGCGGGCATCGAGCATGACCTGCTGCCCGTCGCGGACCTCGAGCCCGACTTTCTGGAGCTCGTACAGCATCGGGGGCTCGACGAGATCGACGCCGAGCGGCTGGTCGGCGACGCCGTTTTCCTCGAGGATGGCCTTGATCTCCTTCGCGGCGTCGCGCATCAGGCCCGATTCGGGTGGCACCGCGCCGCGCAGGCCGAGCATGCCGGCGTGGCAGTGCGGCTTCGGAAGCCACGGCGCGTAGATCCGGTGATGCGCGGCCGCCGAGCCGAAGTCCCACAGGTGCGGCTCGGCATTGCCGGCGAGGAGCGCGAACCGGCACATCTTGTCGCGCGACCACTCGCCGATCATCGTGCTCGTCATGTAGCGGATGTTGTTCGCGTCGAACGTGAGGATCGCGCCGAGATCCGAATTCGCGAGCGCCTGCCGGGTGCGCGCCAGGCGGTAACGGTGCAGGCGGCGGAAGTCGACCCGCTCCTCGAAATCCACGTTCATCGTGCCCGGCGCGTAGATCGCGCGCGACCAGTCGTGGCGCGGGTCAATGTCCGCGTCGGAGATGATCTTCGGCTCTGAAAGCTTGGCGACCATGAATCTACTCCTCGGAGGCGGTGCTTGAAGCCCGGGCTGCCGCTGCGGCTCGCAAGATCGAGGGCAGGGTGCCGGCCGATGGCCCGATTCTAGCCCAGTCGGGGCGATTTCTCACGGCGCCGCGGTACAATCGCCATTTCGCCCAGGGGCTTCGCATTCGCCTCCGACCTTCGAGGACGCACATGGCTACGACGGACACGGCGGCCGAGTCCCGCCGCATCGTGAGAAAGATTCGCGGGCAGCCGACGAGCGACGGCGCGGGCGTGCGGATGACGCGCGTGATCGGCACGCCGATCCTCGATCACTTCGATCCGTTCCTGCTGCTCGACGAGTTCCGGTCGGACGATCCGAACGACTACATCGCGGGCTTTCCGAACCACCCGCACCGCGGCTTCGAAACCGTCACGTACATGCTGGCCGGACGCATGCGGCACGGCGACAACCAGGGCAACACCGGCCTCCTGGGGCCGGGCAGCGTGCAGTGGATGACGGCCGGGCGCGGGATCGTGCATTCGGAGTTTCCGGAGCAGGAGGAGGGGTTGATGTGGGGCTTTCAGCTCTGGGTCAACCTGCCGGCCCGCGACAAGATGACGGCCCCGCGGTACCAGGACATCCAGGCGGATCGGATCCCGGAAATCGAGCCCGCGCCGGGCGTCACGGCGCGCGTGATCGCCGGCCGCCTCGACGGCGCCGACGGCCCGGTCACCGCGGTGGCCACCGAGCCGGTCTACCACGACCTGAGGCTCGACGCGGGCGCGTCGTACACGGTCGCGGTGCCGGAAGGCCACAACGTGTTCGTCTACGTCTACCAGGGCGCGGCCGAGGTCGGGCCGCCGGGAGGCGCCGAGCGGCTCGACCGCGGCGAGCTGGCGCTGCTCGGCCACGGGCCGCGGGTCGACTTGCGGGCCGCGGCGGAGCAGGGGTGCCGCCTGATCCTCGTCGGCGGCCGTCCGCTGAACGAGCCGATCGCCCGCTACGGCCCGTTCGTGATGAACACGCCGGACGAGATCTACCAGGCGTTCGACGACTACCGCGCGGGCCGCATGTAGCCTCGCCTCAGGCGGCCGGCTGCGGCTGCGTCGGCTCCTCCGGCCGGGGCGCGCCGGATCCGTTGCCCGCCGGCCGCGCCGCCCGGTGCTCGGCGTGGGTCCTGGAGGCCGCGTCGTGCGGCGCCTTGCCGGTTTCGAGGAACGACTTCATCCGCATCAGATCGTCGTTCATCTGGTGCTTCGGGTCCGCGCCGAGCAGCCACGCGACCGCGTGACCCACCGCGCCGGCCACGGGGTTGTAGACCATCTTGATGTCGACCGTCGTCGTCCCGTCCGGGTGGCCCTGGAACTGCACGCGGCCGGCATGCTGGACGAGGGCGCCGCTCTCCGTGCTCCACGCGAGCAGGCGATTCTCCTCGCGGGCGGTCACGACCGAGTCGAACTCGAGCTCGATGCCTTTCGGGCCGCACACGGTCCAGCGCCACCGGTCGCGGTTTTCGCGCCCGTCGTTCACGCGGCGCACGCGCCGCACGTGCGTCATGAACGACGGGTAGCTCTCGAAGTCCTGCCAAAGTTGAAACACTTTCTCGACGGGCGCGTGGATGTGGATCGTCTTCTGGATATCCACGGCATGGCGCGTCGCGCCGACGCCGAAGAGGCGCCGCATCTCGAGGTTCGTCGCGGCCCTCGAGAGCAGCAGCATGCCGCCGGCACCGAGCATCGTGCCGAGCGGAGTCCGTCGGTTCAGCCCGTAGAGCGCGGCCGCAGCGCCCGCGAGACCGCCGATCGCACGCGCGGTCGGGGACCAGTTCGCCTGCATGAATGCGGAGCGCTGTCCCGGCCGGCGCCGCGGATGCCCTTGGAGGCCGGGAATCCGTCCCGGCTCGGCGTGCACCTCGAGCCGGTTGTGCACGTCCCGCACGCCGCGGACGCCGCGCACGTGATCGATCAGCAGCGGGGCCTCGTCCTCGAGGATCGGCCCGGACAGCGTCACGACGCCGTCTTTCACCTCGACCTCGATCGACGCCGGGTGCGTGACCGCGCGCCCGAGACACGCGCGCACCCGGTCGGCGAGCACGGCGTCGTCCACCGGCGATGCATCGAACAGCGAGCGCACGCTCGCGGTCGTGCCGATCGCCCGGTTGCGGAAGTCGCGGCCGACGACGCCGACGCCGCGCCGCGCCTTGTGCCCGGTGTGCACGAGCTGGTCGCGCACCAACGCGCGTCGGTAACGGCCCCGCGCGGGGTCGAAGTAGTACATCGTCGCGGCTCCGATCCCGGCGCCGAGCATCATCATCAATCGACTGTTCATGACCCACCTCTTTGCAAAAAGTGAGACCAGGAATCGGAACGGGCGGCCGCCGGCCGCGCGGGTCGCGTCGGATCAGCGTCGTCGCGGCGACTTCCCGCGGGTCCGCATCGGATGCGGCCTCGAGCCGAATCGAGGCTCTCTCTGGCCTGCGGCAGCAAGACTCGTTCCGGGCGCCCGCCACGGCGCGGGCGCCGGAAGCGGAACGCTCAGGCGAGCGGAACGCTCAAGCGAGCCGCGCGCGATCGTGCGGCGCCCCGTAATCGATGTCCGGGCCGATCGGGACGATCAGGTGGGGATTGATGGTCGTATGGCTGCCGTAATAGTGCGCCTTGATGATCGGGACCTTCACCGTCTCGGCGACGCCCGGCACCTGGTAAAGATCGCGCGTGTACCCCCAGAGGTTCGGGTAGTCGACGATCCGGCGCTTGTTGCACTTGAAGTGGCCGAAATACACGGGATCGAAGCGTACGAGCGTCGTGAAGAAGCGCCAGTCCGCTTCGGTAATGCGCGCGCCCGTGAGATAGCGGCGCGACGCGAGGCGCTCGTCGAGGCGGTCGAGCGCGTCGAACACGGCCGTCGCGGCTTCCTCGTAGGCCTCCTGAGTGGTCGCGAAGCCCGCCTTGTAGACGCCGTTGTTCACGTTCGGGTAAATGAAGTCGTTCAGCGCGTCGATCTCGGCCCGTAACGGCTCGGGATAGAAGTCGGCGTCGTTCGCGCCGACGTCGTCGAACGCCGAGTTCAGCATCCGGACGATCTCGGCCGATTCGTTCGAGACGATCGTGCGCTGCTCCTTGTCCCACAGCACCGGGACCGTGGCGCGCCCGCTGTATCGGGGATCGGCGAGCGTGTAGAGCTCGTAAAGCCGGCTCACGCCGTTCACGGTGTCCGGGATCACGCCTTCGCCCGGCTCGAACGTCCAGCCTTCCGAGCCCATGTGGGCATTCACGGCCGAGACGCCGATCAGCGGCTCGAGGCCCTTGAGCTTGCGGAGGATCAGCGTGCGGTGCGCCCACGGGCACGCCCACGAGACGTAGAGGTGATAGCGCCCGGGCTCCGCCTTGAACCCGCCGCGCCCGCTCGGCCCCGGCGACCCGTCCGGCGTCACCCAATTACGGAACTGCGATTCGCTGCGGACGAACCGCCCCTGCGACGCCTTCGTGTCGTACCAGACGTCGTGCCATCGGCCTTCGATCAGCATACCCATGATCCCTACCTTACCAGCTGCGTGCATCCGGCGGCGGCCCGCGTGCACGCGCATTCGGCGCCGGACACGTGTGCGGGACCGCCCGTTCGTGGTACTGTCTCGCGCGACGACTGTCGTGCGGCTTGCCCTTGGGGGAGAATTGGGAAATCCGCCGAAGACTTCCGGTGCTAATCGGGCCCGTGCCGCCGGCGCGCTGCTCGCCGCTGCCGCTCTCGCGGCTGCCGCGGGGTCGGCGCCCGCCGCCGCGGCCGAGACCATCCGCCTGACGGTCGCGTCGAGCCACACGACCGGCCTGCCGTGGGTCGGGGTCATGCACTCCGCGGTCGTCGAGCAGATGAACGATCGGCTCGAGGCGATCGGCAGCCCCTATCGAATCCGCTGGACCGAGGCGTACGGCGGCTCGCTCTACAAATACTCCAACACGCTCGAGGCGGTCGAGATCGGCCTCACCGACATCGGCTGGGTCGGCACGCTCTGGGAGCTCTCGAAGATGCCGCTCCAAAACGTGACGTACTACACGCCGTTCGTCACGGACGACTACCACATGATCCTCGACATCTTCAACGAGCTGCACGAGACGCTGCCGTCGCTCACGCAAGCCTGGACGGATCAGAACCAGCGCTTCCTCGGCGGCAGCGCCGTCGACACGTATCACCTGATGACGAACTTCCCGGTCCGCAGCATCGAGGATCTTCGCGGCCACAAGATCCTCGCGCCGGGGCCGACCGCCGCATGGCTCGAGGGTACCGGCGCGGTCGCGGTCGACGGCGGGCTCACGACGTACTACACGCAGATCCAGACCGGCGTCGCGGACGGCGTGCTGACCATCCTGACCGGCGCGCCGCCGTATCGCATCCACGAGGTCGCGCCGTACATCACCCTGGTCGGCATCGGCGCGCAGCTCACGGGCGGCATGGCGATCAACCTCGACACGTGGGAGTCCCTGCCGCCGGAGGTGCAGGAGGTGCTGACGGAGCTCGGCAAGGCCTACAGCGATGGCGTCGCCGCCGAGCTCGACGTGCGCTACGCACGCGGGCTCGAGTCCATGCAGAAGGACGGCGCCGTCGTTTACGAGCTCCCGCTCGAGGAGCGGCGCAAGTGGCTCGCAGGGATACCGAACATCGCCGGCCGATGGGCCGCCGCCAACGAGGAGCGCGGCTATCCGGCGAAAGAAGTTCTGCGCGCCTACATGGAAGCGGTGCGGGCGAAAGGGGGCACGCCGCTCCGCGACTGGGACAAGATCCCGTACCCCTGAGCTGGTCGATGTACGTTTTGCAGCAGCGATCGGCATGGTCGGACGGCGCGGCGCGCGCGTTCGACCGGCTGATCGTCTTGATGAACGGCGCGGGCGTCGTCTGGGTCTTCGCGCTCACGTTCCTGATCTGCGCCGACATCGTCGGGCGGACCGTGTTCGACCATCCGATCCGCGGCGTCACCGAGATCGTGTCGCTGTCGCTCGTCGCGAGCGTGTTCCTGCAGGTCGCGTACGCCGTCCAGCAGGACCGGATCACGCGCGCCGAGATGCTGCTCGGCCCGCTCGACGCCGGAGCACCGTCCGCCGCGCGCCGCTGGCGGATGGTCATGGCGGCCGTCGGCTGCGTGCTGCTCGCTCTGACCGCGGTCGGCGAATGGCCGGACACGGTGCGCGCGTTGCTGACGAGCGAGTTCGCCGGCGTGCAGGGGCAGTTCACGATGCTCGTATGGCCGATCAAGGCGATCATCGTGCTCGGCTCCGTCGTCGCCGCGCTCGAGTACCTGCGGCAGGTCGCGGCGGCGCAGCCGGCCGCGCCCGCGGCGTCGACACGGGGCGCGCGCGCGATCGCGTGGCTCACGGTGATCGGTCCGCTCGCGGTCGCGGCGGCCGCGGCCGTCGTGGGGCTCGCAGGCGCCGAGCCCGCCGAGCCCCGGACGATCGGCGTGCTGATGATCGTCGCCGTGCTGCTGCTGATCGGGCTCGGCTTGCCGATCGCGATCTCGCTGCTGCTGACGGGCTTCGTCGGTCTCGTCCTGCTCGAGCGCGACTTCGGGGTCGCCACGCGGACGCTCGCGCTTGCGGCCGAAGGCACGGTGTCGGACTACGTGTTCGCCACGGTGCCGTTGTTCGTGTTGATGGGGCTGTTCGTGAACGTGTCGGACATCGGGCGCGACGCGTTCCGCGCGGCGCAGCAGATCTTCGGGCGCATCGTCGGCGGCCTCGGCGTCGCCACGGTCGCGGCGAACGCGATTTTCGCCGCGATCACCGGCATCTCGATCGCGTCCGCGGCGATCTTCACGAAGATCGCCGTGCCCGAGATGGTGCGGCACGGCTACACGCCGAAGTTCGCCGTCGGGTTGACGGCGGGCTCGTCGGTGCTCGGCATGCTGATCCCGCCGAGCCTGCTGCTGATCATCTACGGCGTGATCGCCGAGGTTTCGATCGGCGCGCTGTTCATCGCCGCGGTGATCCCCGGCATTCTCCTCGCCGTGGCGTTCGCCGTGGCCGTCATGCTGATGGCGCGGCTGTGGCCGGAGTTCGTCGGCCACGTGCACCGCGGCGGCGCCGACGGGGACGCCGGCGGCATGCGCGCCTTCCTCGGGCTGCTGCCGGTGCTGTTCCTGATCCTGCTGGTGCTCGGCGGCATCTACGGCGGCGTCTTCACGCCGACGGAGGCGGGCGCCGCCGGAGCGTTCGCGGCGATGTGCCTCGCGCTGCTGCGCCGGCGCCTCACGTGGGCGAAGCTCTGGGAGGTGATCCGCGAGACCGGGCAAGTGTCCGTGATCATCCTCTTCCTGATCATCTCGGCGAGCACGTTCAGCCGCATGCTGACGCTGACCGAGCTGCCGCAGGACATGGCGGGCTTTCTCGGCGGCACGGGCCTCGGCATGTCCGGCTTTCTCGCCGCGTATCTCGTGCTGCTGATCGTCCTCGGATGCGTGCTCGACTCCACGTCGATCATGCTGATTCTGCTGCCGCTCGCGCTGCCGGTCGTCACCGCGCTCGGCGGGGATCTCGTCTGGTTCGGCGTCATCACGACGATCGGCGTCGAGATCGGCCTGCTGACGCCGCCGCTCGGGCTCTCCGCGTACGTGATCAAGTCGAGCCTGGACGACGACCGCGTCAGCCTGGGAACGATCTTCGCGGGCTCTTTCCCGTTCGTGCTGATCATGACCGCCGTGACGATCCTGCTGATGGCGGTCCCGAAGCTCAGCCTCGTGTTCCTCGGCTGAGCCCCGCCGCGGCGGGGCTGCGCGCGCGCCGATTGCGCCGCGGGCGCCGCCCGGGTCATGATGCCTCCCGCGATGCTCAAACGAAGGATCCGAACCGGCCGTGCCGCGGCGCTCGCGGCGGCAGCCTTGACCGCCGGCATGCCAATTTCCGCAAGCCGCGCCAGCCCGTCGCCGCTCGACGCGCTCGTCGCCGCGTTCTCGGCGCGCGCTGCCGAGACGCTTGCCGGCCTCGAGCGCCGGCTGCACGATCTCGACCCGCATGTCGTCGCTGCGGCGGCGCCGATGCTCGCGCGGATGATCGTGGAGTCGCGCGACGAGGCGATCGCCGCCGGCGTCGAGCCGGTCCCCGAAGCGATCCGTGCGGAGCTCGCCGATCACGTCCCGCCGGAGATCCTCGACCTCGCCCGCTGGTGCGCGAATTGCGGCAGCGAGCTCTCGCTGCAGAAGAACGCGTTTCGGCTCGGCCTCGCGCCGGCGATCACGCTCGGACACGTGATCGTGTTCCTGAACCGCGACGACGCGCTCACGGATCCTGCGTTGTGGGCGCACGAGCTGAAGCACGTGATGCAGTTCGAGGAGTGGGGCATCGACGGCTTCGCGGGCCGCTATATCGACGACTACGAGGCCGTCGAGCGCGAGGCGGCGGAATTCCGGTGGGAATGGGTGAAGCGCACCGGGTGGCTCGAGCGCCGCCACGCCGCGCGCGCCGGCGGATGAGGACGCGGGCCGATCCGCGCCGCCCGCGGCGGGCCGGCGAAAGTGCGCTAAAGTAGCGTTCGCCGCGCGGCTTTCCACGGGCCGCCGTGCCCCGAGCTCGAAGCATGACGATGTCGATGAGAATCAAGTGGACGATCGCCGGCGCGCTCGTCGCGATCGCGGCGGCTCTGGTCGCCTGGCCCCGGCTGGGCGCGCCCCGGGAGCCGCAGCTCTGGGGGGTCGAGGTGCAGGCGGTGCACCCGCACGATCCGTCCGCGTTCACGCAAGGTCTCGCGTTCTACGAAGGCGCGTTCTACGAGGGCACGGGGCAGTACGGCCGCTCGTCGATCCGCCGCGTCGATCTCGAGACGGGCGAGGTGCAGCAGGCGGAGCCGCTTTCGGCGGCCTATTTCGGGGAAGGCATCACGATCCTCGACGGCCGCCTGTACCAGCTCACGTGGCTGAATCACGTCGGGTTCGTCTATGACGTCTACTCCTTCGAGCGGCTCGGCACGTTCGGGTACGACGGCGAGGGATGGGGGCTCACGCATGACGGCGAGCACCTGATTCTGAGCGACGGCACCGAGACGATTCGTTTTCTGAACCCGCAGACGTTCGAGGTCGAGAAAAGCATCCGCGTGCACGCGAACGGCCGCCCGGTCGTCCGCCTCAACGAGCTCGAGTACGTCGACGGCGAGATTTGGGCGAACGTCTGGTACGAGGACCGGATCGCTCGGATCGACCCGGACAGCGGCGACGTCGTCGGCTGGATCGAAGCCGGCGCCGTCTATCCGCCGGCACAGCGCGGCCGGGAGGACGTTCTGAACGGCATCGCCTACGATCCGGACACCGGGCGGCTGATCATCACCGGCAAGAACTGGCCGAACGTCTAC
Organism: Gammaproteobacteria bacterium; assembly: GCA_036381015.1. Lineage (NCBI taxonomy): Bacteria > Pseudomonadati > Pseudomonadota > Gammaproteobacteria > Gammaproteobacteria bacterium. The sequence continues at coordinate 1,473 of DASVDR010000035.1, read as the reverse complement.
GAGATCGAGCTCGTGCCCCGCTGAGGCGCCCGACGGGCGCGATGCCCAAGGCTCGGGCCCTTTCCGGTATCATCGCGGCCTCACCCACCGTTTGGCGGAGCAGGCCGATGGGTTTCACCACGAAACAAGTGCACGCCGGCGTCACGCCGGATCCGGTGACCGGCGCGATCCTTACTCCCATTTATCAGTCCACGACCTTCGTGCAGGATTCCGTGGACGAGTATCTCGCGAAGGGCTTCTCGTACTCGCGCACGGCGAACCCCACGGTCCGCGCGCTCGAGAAGAAGCTCGCGATCCTCGAGGAAGGTGCGGACTGCACCTGCTACACGACCGGCATGGCGGCGATCCATGCCGTGCTCGAGGCCTGCCTTTCGGCCGGCGATCATGCGGTGGTGTCCGACGTCGCGTACGGCGGCACGTATCGGCTCTGCACGAAGATATTCCGTCGTTTCGGCGTGGAATTCACGTTCGCCGACACGTCGAGCGCGGATGCCGTGCGGGCGGCGCTTCGGCCGAACACGCGGCTCGTGCTCACCGAGACGCCGGCGAACCCGACGTTGAAGCTGACCGACATCGCGGCGGTCTCGGAGATCACCCGCGAGCGGGGCATCCCGCACGCCGTCGACAACACGTTCCTCTCGCCGTACTACCAGCGCCCGCTCGCGCTCGGCGCGAACATCTCAATCCACAGCACCACGAAGTATTTCGACGGCCACAACGCGACGGTCGGGGGCGCGGTCATCACCGACGAGAAGGAGCTCGACGAGAAGATCCGCTTCGTGCAGAACGCGGGGGGCATGATCATGTCGCCGTGGGTCGCGTGGCTGACGCTGCAAGGCATCAAGACGCTGTCCCTGCGGATGGACCGGCAGTCGCAGAATGCGCAAGCGATCGCGGAGTTTCTCGAGTCGCATCCGAAAGTCGCGCGAGTGTGCTACCCGGGCCTCGAGTCGTTCCCGCAGCATGCGCTCGCGAAGCGCCAGGCGAGCGGATTCGGGGCGATGCTGTGGTTCGAGGTGCAGGGCGGCGTCGCGGCCGGCAAGAAGCTGATGGACTCGGTGAAGCTCTGCACGCTTGCCGAGAATCTCGGCTCGGTCGAGACGCTGATCACGCATCCGGTCACGATGACGCACTCCGACGTCGAGGAAGCCGAGCGCAAGCGCGTCGGCATCACGGACGGGCTCGTGCGGCTGTCGGTCGGGCTCGAGGACGTGGAGGACCTGATCGACGATCTGCGGCAGGCGCTCGCAGCGATTTGAGCAGCAGCGAATGTATCGGCAGCCTACGGGAGTACAGCTTGGTGGTATGCGGAGTGCGCCGCGTGCGGTCGCTTTCGGGACCGCCGCAAGTACGTCCCTGTAGGCTCGCTCGCGCGCAGCCGCCACCCCAGCGCTCACTGCGTTCGCGCCGGGGACCCCGGCCATGCGTGCGAGCGTCCCGAAAGCGACCACACGCGGCGCACTCCGCAGACGC
>DASVDR010000034.1 GCA_036381015.1 Gammaproteobacteria bacterium | reverse complement strand
TGTTGTCGACGAGAACGAGCTCCCACGATGCGCCGCTCGGCAGGCGCTGCCGGCCGAGCGACTCGAGCACGACGGCCAGGCTCGCCGCGCGGTTGTACGTGCACAGCACGACGCTGATCGTCGGCGCGCCGCTCGCGGCCGCCTGCCCGGTCGATCGATCTACGGGTTCCATTGCGACACTCTCGGCGGACGTCCGGGAAACGGATCAGCCGGCGGTCTTCGCCGGCAGCACGTGCCCGACCGCCTTGCGCAACCGCCGCCACGCGGCGGACCTGGCCCTCGAAACGAGCGAACGCTTCGGCGCGACGACGAATTGCCAGCGCATGCCGCCGACAGGCGCCCACTGCTCCTTGTAGCGATCGCCGCCGCCCACGTCGACCGCCTCGTATCCCTCCGACGCGGCCCACTGGTGCACGGCGTCGATCAACCGGGTGCCGATGCTGTATTTCTCGTACGCCGGCTCGCGATGATAAGCGAGGCCAATGACGTGATCGCCATGCACGAACATCACCGCGGCCCCGGCCGGCTTGTCGCCGTCGAGCAGCGAAAGCGCAAAGTGCCGGCCGCGCGGCTCCCAGTAGCGCGCGACGACCAGCCGATCACGCATGTCCGGGACTTCATCGAAACCTTCAGGCGCCCACTTCCGCCCCCAGTTCATGAGCGTCCACTCCGCGGCGCCCGGCACGTTCACGGCCACGGTAAGCGACTGGCACTTTCGCCGTGCGTCGGCAATGCGCCGCCACAAACGCGTTTCCTTCCAAAAGGCCTCGTAGTTGCCTTGCACGGACAACCGCCGCGTCTCCACCCCCTCGAGCCGCGTGAAGCGGTCGCTCTCCGGAGGCGCCTCCGACTGGCGCCACCAGACCACGAACAGCGGCACGTCGAACGCGGTCAGCACCGGCACCAGCATTCCGTCACGAACGGGGAACAACGAGCCGGGGACGATCCACGTCGTGACCGGGGTCCAGCGCTGTCCGTCGCGGCGCACGCCGACGACCGCCACCGGATCGCCGCCCGAGGTCACGAGCGCAGCGCGCTTCTCCACGGGCCCCCGGTTCGTCACGAGATCCCGGTACAGCTCGTGAGGGCACATCGGCATCTCGGGCAGCGTCGCGAGCGCGGCATCGAGGTCGGGGTGCCAGCGGTCGAACCAATCGATCCGCAACCGGCGCAGCGTCCCCAAGCGCCCGGGCCTACCAGGCGTCGGCCGCGGCGCGGCTCCTCTCGTGTCGATCTCGTGCATCCTGCTCCTCATCCAGTCATCGAGACTTCGTCGCCCCGCTGCAAAGCGCTCCCGGTTACGGGGCCGACGGACGCGGCTCCACCCGATCCGTCGGCTCGGCGAGCAGGCGCCTCGCTTCGACGACCCGGCCGAGCGCTTCGGCCGTGTCGAGCTTGCGCTTGAAGCGCGCAACCGGCGCGAGCGTCACCCACCACTTGAGCGCGTTCACCGCGAGCGCGCGGATCAGGTACGGCGGCACGCCGAACAGGCGGTTCCCATGCTTGGGAATGTTGCCCATTCGCGCCGATGTGCGCCCGAAATCGAAATACCACGACAGATAGTAGGACTTCGTCGCGCGCTTTTCCTCGACCGGATGATCGACGATCGCGTCGGGCACGTAGTACAGAGGCTCGCCGTGCTTCGCCAGCCGGTAGGAAAGCTCCGTGTCCTCGCCGCGCAGCAGCGAGTCGGGCGTAGGGCCGAGATCGGCACGGAACAACCCGTATTTCTCGAACATCTCGCGCTTGAAAGCCATGTTGCAGCCGACCAGCGCGACGCCGGTGAGCGGGCGAGGCGTATCCCCGTGCTCGAACTGCATGATCGCCATCCGCAGACGGTTCGAGCCGGTCAGCACCAGCCAGCTCGGCTTCGGCTGCCGCCACAACGGCCGCACGCGCCCGCCGATCCCGCTGCAGGGAAGCGTACGAAAAGCCTTGTCGATCTCCCGGATCCAGTCGGGATGGACGTACACGTCGTCGTCCGTGAAAGCGATGATGTCGCCGTGCGCGGCAGTGACGCCGGTGTTCAACGCGTGCGACTTGCCCTGGCGCCCCTCGAACAGGTACCGCACTGAGAACGCGGACTGCTGCGCCGCGAACGCCTCGACGACCTGCCGCGTATCGTCGGAGGAGTTGTT